>DASQGB010000360.1:0-3299 GCA_035632815.1 Burkholderiales bacterium
CCTCGCGCGGCAGGAGGAGCAGCGCGCAGCCGAGGCCCGCGATGAGCACCGCCGCAGTCGCTACCCGCGCCGCCAGATTGCCTTTCAGGCGACCTCGGCGCGCTTGCCTTCCTGCACCTGCTCGCTGGTGCGGCCGAAGCGCCGCTCGCGGCTGCGATAGGAGGCGATCGCCGCGTCCAGCGCCGCGGCGTCGAAATCGGGCCACAGCGTCTCGCTGAAATACAGCTCCGTATAGGCGAGCTGCCACAACAGGAAGTTGCTGATGCGCTGCTCGCCGCCGGTGCGGATGAAAAGGTCCGGCTCGGGCGCGTAGCTCATGGCGAGGTAGGGGGCCAGCGCTTCCTCGCGGATTTCCTTGTGGGAAGGATGCTCCGCCATCAGGCGATTCAGCGCCTGCAGGATGTCCCAGCGGCCGCCGTAGTTGGCGGCGATGGTGAGCGTAAGGCGCCGGTTGTCGGCGGTGAGGCGCTCGCCCTGCTCGACCAGGCGGGTAATCTTCGGATCGAACTTGCGAACGTCGCCGATCACCTTCAGGCGCACCCCGTTGCGGTGCAGCTTCTCCACCTCGCTCGCGAGCGCGGCGTGGAACAGCTGCATCAGCAGCGCCACTTCCTCGGCCGGGCGGCGCCAGTTCTCGGAGCTGAAGGCGAACAGAGTGAGGTACTCGACGCCGCGCTCGGCGCAGGCGCTTACCGCAGCGCGCACCGCCTCGACGCCGCGGCGGTGGCCGGCGATGCGCGGCAGAAGCCGCCGGCGCGCCCAGCGGCCGTTGCCGTCCATGATGATCGCCACGTGGCGCGGCACCTGGCTATGCGCGGAGATCTCCTGGGTCGAGCTCGCCTGGGTCATACGGCCATCAGCTCGGTTTCTTTCTGCTGCAGCAGCTTGTCGATGTCGGCGATGTGCCGGTCGGTCATCTTCTGCACCTCGTCGTGGGCGCGGCGCTCGTCGTTCTCGGAGACCTCGCTCTTCTTGAGCGCCTCCTTCAATTGGTGGATGGCGTCGCGCCGCAGGTTGCGCACCGCCACGCGCGCGTTCTCGGCCTCGTGCTTGACCACCTTGATGAGCTCCCGGCGGCGCTCCTCGGTGAGCAGCGGCATCGGCACGCGGATGCTGTCCCCGCTGGTCGACGGATTGAGCCCCAGGTCCGCTTCGCGGATCGCCTTCTCCACCGCCTGGAGCATCTTCTTCTCGAACGGCGCGACGCCGATGGTGCGGGCATCGATCAGCGTGATCCTGGCGAGCTGGTTGATCGGCGTCTGCGTGCCGTAGTAGTCAACGGCCACGTGGTCGAGCAGGCCCGTATGCGCCCGGCCGGTGCGCACCTTGCCGAGGTCGGCCTTGAACGCCTGCACGCTCCGGTCCATCCTCTGATCGGTGCTTTTCTTGAGTTCCGCGATCATCCCGCCTCCGGCTCTACGCGATCATACGTGAACCAGCGTCCCCTCGTCCTCGCCGAGGACCACGCGCCGCAGCGCATCCTTCTTGAAGATGCTGAAGACGTTGATCGGCAGCTTCTGGTCGCGGCACAGCGTGAGCGCGGTCGCATCCATGACCTTGAGATTGCGCACGATAGCCTCGTCAAAGCTGATTCGGGTGTAGCGCTGGGCGCGCGGGTCGTGCTTGGGGTCGGAGGTGTAGACGCCGTCCACCTTGGTCGCCTTGAGGACGATCTCCGCGCCCACCTCGCTGCCGCGCAACGCCGCAGCGGTGTCGGTAGTGAAGAACGGGTTGCCAGTGCCGGCGGCGAAGATCACCACCTTGCCCTCCTCCAGGTAGCGGATAGCCTTGCCGCGGATATAGGGCTCCACCACCTGCTCGATGTTGAGCGCGGACAGGGCACGGCTCGAGATGCCTGCCTGGCGCATGGCATCCTGCAGCGCGAGCGCGTTCATCACCGTCGCCAGCATGCCCATGTAGTCGGCCGTGGCGCGGTCCATCCCGGCCGCGCCGGGCGCCAGGCCGCGAAAGATGTTGCCGCCGCCGATGACCACCCCGATCTCGACCCCCAGCCGCGAGACCTGCGCGATCTCGGCGACGATGGTCTCGATCATCTGGCGGTTGATGCCGAATGCGTCCTCGCCCATCAGGGCCTCGCCCGAGAGCTTCAGAAGAATGCGCTTGTATTTCGGCGTCAAGGCGGCTCGCTAATGAATGGTCTTTTCGATTCCTTCGCCCACCACCAGGAACGCGTAGGCGTTGATCTTGGCCTTGCGCGCGGCAAGCATCTTCTCGACGGTCTGCTTGTCGTCCTTGATGAACGGCTGGCCGAGGAGCGTTACCTCGCCGAGATACTTGTTCACCGCGCCTTCCACCATCTTCGCGGCGATCTCGGGTGGTTTGCCCGATTCCTTTGCCCTCGCCGCCTGGATGTCGCGCTCCCGGGCGACCACGTCCGCCGGCACTTCCGCCTTGGACAGATAGACCGGCTTGGCGAAGGCGATGTGCATCGCGAGGTCCTTGCCGGCCTCGTCGGGGCCTTCGTAATCCACCAGCACGCCGATGCGCCCGCCGTGCAGGTACAGCGCCAGACGGCCCTTAGCCTGCAGCCGCCTGAAACGGCGAATGGTCATGTTCTCCCCGATCTTCTGCACCAACTGCTGGCGCCGCTCCTCGATCCTGCCGGATGCGAGCTGCGCGACGTCAGCGGGATTCTGGCTCGCCACGGTTTCCGCCAACGAGCGGGCAAACGCCAGGAAATCGTCGTTCTTCGCCACGAAGTCGGTCTCGCAGTTGAGCTCCACCAGCGCGCCTATCTTGCCGTCTGCCGACAGCCAGGCACCGATCACGCCTTCGGCCGCCACGCGGCCGGCGGCCTTGCTCGCCTTGGCGCCGCTCCTGATGCGCAGCAGCTCCTCGGCCTTCCTCAGGTCGCCACCCGCTTCGGTTAACGCCTTCTTGCACTCCATCATTCCAAGCCCGGTCAGCTCCCGCAGCTCCTTAACCAGGCCCGCGCTGATGTCCGCCATTCCTATCGCTCCTGTTAAAAAAAGGGGGCTGGTGAGCCCCCTTTTTGCATTTCCGGCCCGAGACCCCTACCTGCCCTCATCCTCTTCTACCTCGACGAACTCGTCGCGCGAAGCGGCGACCACCTCCTCGAGCGACTGGCTGCGGCCTTCCAGCACCGCGTCGGCGATGCCGCGCGCATACAGCCGGATCGCGCGGCTCGAGTCGTCGTTGCCCGGGATCACGTAATCGATGCCCTCGGGCGTATGGTTGGTGTCGACCACGCCGATCACCGGCACGCCTAGCTTGTTGGCTTCCGCGACGGCGCCTTTCTGGTAACCGACGTCGATGAC
>DASQGB010000361.1:0-4756 GCA_035632815.1 Burkholderiales bacterium
TCGGGCTGGTCGGCGTGGCCGATCGGGGCGGAGCGATACAGCGACGAGCGGCGCAGCACGCGGCTGTGGGGCATGCGGTCGAGCTCGTCGAAGGCGTTCCTGACCTGGGCGGCGGCATTCCCCAGGTTGGCTCCCAGGCCGATATACGCGAGCGTCACGCCGGTTCGGGGGCGGGCGCGGCGGGGCGCTTCTTGCGCCGGCGCCGGCGGCGCTTGCGCGGCCCTGCGTCGGGCAGCAGCATCGCCTTGCGCGTCTCGGCATCGGCGCCCTGAAACGTGCGCCACCACGCCTCGAGCTCGGCTGGCACCTCGCCACTGGCGGCGCGCAGTGCGAGAAAGTCGTAGGCCATGCGAAATCGCGGCGACTCGAGCAGGCGGTAGGCGCGCTGGCCCGAGCGCATCTCAAAGCGCGGCTGCATCGCCCAAACCTCGCGCATGGTGGCGGTGAGCTTGCGCGTAATCGCGAGCTTCGCGCACTGCGTGTCGAGCACCTCGTCCATCGCGGTCTCCAGCGCTGGAATCGAGCGCTCGCCGCGAGCCAGGCGCACCTTCCACGCGGCGAGCACCTCGTGCCAGAGCAGCGCGGCGAACAGGAATGCCGGCGATACCGGGCGGTCGGCCAGCACGCGCTCATCAGTCTGCGCCAGCGCCAGCGTCACGAAGCGCTCGCCCAGCGGCTGCTCGAGAATCACGTCGAGCAAAGGGAGCAGGCCCTCGTGCAACCCCACGTCTCGCAGCTGCCGCAGGCAAGCGCTGGCGTGACCCGAGAGCAGCAGTTTCAGCATCTCGTCGAACAAGCGCGCCGGCGGCACGCGCTCCATGAGAGGCGCCATCTCGCGGATCGGCGCGCGCGTCGCGGGATCTAGCGTGAGACCGAGCTTGGCCGCCAGCCTTACCGCGCGCAGCATCCTCACCGGATCCTCGCGGTAGCGCGTCACCGGCTCGCCGATCACGCGCAGCACGCGCTTCTTCAGGTCGGCGAGGCCACCGTGCAAGTCGACGATTTCCTCGCTCACCGGATCGTAGTAGAGGGCGTTTACCGTAAAGTCGCGGCGCCGGGCGTCCTCGTCCTGGCCGCCGAACACGTTATCGCGCAGCACCCGGCCGTGCTCGTCCTTGTCGGCGGTTTCGGGGTCCGCCGAGCGGAAGGTCGACACCTCGACCGTCTCGGCTCCCATCATCACGTGCACCAGGCGGAAGCGCCGGCCGATGATCAGGGCGCGACGGAACAGCGGCTTGACCTGCTCCGGCCGCGCGTCGGTGGCGATGTCGAAGTCCTTCGGAACGATCCCGAGCAGAAGATCGCGCACCGCGCCGCCCACGACGTAGCCCGCGAATCCCGCCTCGCGCAACACCGAGCACACCTTGGCCGCGGACGGGCTGAGCGCGTCGCGCGTCAGGCCATGCTTCTCGCTCGGCACCCGCAACATCCCCTCCGAGGGCAGGCCCAGAACGCGCCGGATGAACCGCTTGATCATGCAGCCGCGGATTCTACCGTCGCAGCGAAATCACTTCCCAACGCCGCCGCGCCGCCTGCGCGGCGAGCCCGGGATCAGGATCCACCGCCACCGGCCGCGTGACGCGCTCGAGCAAGGCGAGGTCGTTGTGCGAATCGCTGTAGAAGGCGCTCTCCTCGAAATCGGCGAGCCGGTGACCGAGCGCGCCGAGCCAGTCGTCGAGGCGCCGCACCTTGCCGTCGCGGAAGCAGGGGATGCCGGCGAAGCGGCCCGTGAAGCGCCCGGCGTGCGACTCGGGCTCGGTGGCAATGAGGTGAGCAATGCCGAACTCGCGCGCGATCGGCGCCGTGACGAAACTGTTGGTCGCGGTGATGATGGCGCACAGGTCCCCCGCGTCCAGATGCCGCCGCACCAGCGAGCGCGCTGGCTGCCCGATCATCGGCAAGATGCGGCTGCGCATGAAATCGGCGTGCCAGCGGGCGAGCTCCTGCGGTGCGTGCTCGGCGAGCGGGCGCAGCGCAAAGCCCAAGTATTCGTGGATGTCGAGTGTTCCGGCGACGTATTGATCGTAGTAGCTGCGGTTCTGCGCCTCGTAGGCCTCGCGCTCGAGAACGCCGCGATCCACCAGGAACTGGCCCCACTCGTAGTCGCTGTCACCTCCCAGCAAGGTGTTGTCGAGGTCGAACAGCGTTAGGCGCATGGCGCGCCGCATTCTACCGACCCTTTGCGGGAGCTTCGGACCCCGGTGCTAAAACCGGCGCTGCACGCCGATGCGGAAGTCCTGCAGGCGAAACAGCCCGCTCGGGTCGCGCGACATGGTCTCGGCGCTCAGCGCCCAGGCGGGCGAGAGCCAATAGCTGCCGAAGACCGACAACTGGCGCTGCTCCTGCTCGAGGTTGCGGCCGTCGCCGTACCCCATGCCCAGGCTGCCGCGATCGCTGAAGGAATACGACCAATGCATGCGCTGGCCAGGCGCGAAGCCGAGCGTGTCGCGCCAGTGGTACGTGGCAAAGCCGAAGCGGTCGTAATCCGGTGCCAGCCAGCCGCGCGCGAACGTGGGATCGAGGCCGAGTTCGCCGCGCTCCGGCAGGCGCAGGCCGGACTGCCCGAAAGACGGCACCGCCGCGGCCAAAGCGGCGCAGAAAGCAAAGGGCAGCAGGGCGAGCTTATGAATTCGCATGGTCTTGGGATTCCAGCCCCTAATTTACTCAGCGAGGATCGGTTTGTCGAGGCGGCCGTACAGTCTTTTGCAGGGTCGAAAGCACCTCCCGCACCAGTGGCACGGTCAGGGCCCGCTGCCTAGCAAGCGAATGCCGATCAAGGACTTCCAGCACTCCGCGCAGGCTCCCGAGATCACGCGGCACACGTGTCAGGAGATACCCCACGACCTCGTTGCTTAAATACAACCCCCGGCGGCCGGCTTCGGCGCGCAGATGCTCGGCCTTCTCAGCGTCGCTAAGGGGGTGCAAGTGGTAGACCAGACCCCACGCCAGCCGCGTGCTGAGGTCCTGGCGCAGCTCCAGCGCCGCAGGGGACGCGCTTCCCGCGGCGAGAACCGCGGCGCGGCCGTCGCGCGCGGCATTGATGGCGACAAACAGCGCCTGCTGCGCGCCTTCGTCGAGCATCTCTACGTCGTCGGCGACGATGAGCTCGGGGCGCTCGCGCGAGGCCGCCCGCAGCAGGTGCGTGCGACCGCTTCCCGCCTCGCCCCAGAGGTACACGATGGACTCGGCCAGCGTGCCGTCGGCGAGCTGGCGCACTCCGGCGAGCGCTTCGGCGTTCGCGCCGGCGACGAAATTGCCGAAGTCCGGCTCCGACGGCGGCGTGATCTCGAGCGGCAGCTGCTGCATCAGGAGCCGCGGTAGAGGGGGCTGGCGATGTACGCGGCGCGCACATGGCGCAAGCCGACCAGCAAGGCGGCGCTTGCCGGCAACGCCAGCAGAACGCCAACAAAGCCGAACACCTGACCGAAGGCGAGCAGCGCGAAGATCACCATCACCGGGTGCAAGCCGATACGCTCGCCGACGATCAGCGGCGTAACCACCATCCCCTCGAGCGCCTGGCCGATGCCGATGGCAAGCCACACCCAGAGCAGCGCGGCGAGGCCGCCGGAGCCCAGCAGCGCCGCGACGGTGGCGAGGACCAGGCCGACGACGATGCCGACATAGGGAACGATGACCGCGACGCCGGTGATGATGCCGATCGGCAACGCGAACTCCAGGCCGGCAACGGACAGCGCCACCACGTAGTAGACGCTCATGATGGCAATCACCAGCAGCTGCCCGCGCAGCCACTCGGCGAGCACCGCATCCACTTCGCGCGCGATGCGGGTCACCTTGCCGTGCACGCGCGGCGGGATCAGCTGCCCGATGAGCTCCAGCAGGAGGTTCCAGTCGCGCAGCAGATAGAACAGCACCACCGGCACCAGCACGAGGTTGGCGAGCAGCGTCACCAGGACCAGGCCGCCGACCTTGAGCGAGGCGAGCAACTGCTTGGTGAGATTCTCGTTCTCCGCCAGAAAATCCCGCGCCACCTGCTTGGCGTTATCGACATCGAGGGTGACGTCGAGGTCGAGCTTGGCCTTGAGCCAGGGCACCGCGTGGGCGTTGAACCAGTCGACGAAGCCCGGCAGCTTCTCCATCAGCAGGCGCGATTCCTTGTAGAACACCGGCAGCACGACCAGCAGCAGGCCGATGACCAGCGCGACGGCGAGCAGCAGCACCAGCAACACGGCGAGCGTGCGCGGCACGCGCCGCCGCGTCAGCCGCTCGACGAGCGGATCGAAAATGTAGGCGAGAATCGCCGCGAAGAGGAATGGCGCGAGGATCGGCGACAGCAGCCACACCAGGAAGCCGGCCGCCGCGGCGATGGCGATCCAGCCCCAGAGCTGCGGCGAAGCGAGCACGGCCATGTCGAGTAGAATTGGGGACTCTAGCATGTCGAAAGGTCTCTCCTACCGCGACGCCGGGGTCGACATCGACGCGGGCGACGCTCTCGTCGAAGCGATCAAGCCGCTGGCGAAGCGCACCATGCGACCTGAGGTGCTCGCCGGGATTGGCGGATTCGGCGCGCTTTGCGAGATCCCGGGGAAATACAAGCACCCCGTCCTGGTATCCAGCACCGATGGCGTCGGAACAAAGCTCAAGCTGGCATTCAGCGAGGGGCGGCACGACACCGTTGGCATCGATCTGGTGGCGATGAGCGTCAATGATGTCCTGGTGCAGGGCGCCGAGCCGCTGTTCTTCCTCGATTACTTCGCCTGCGGCAAGCTCGACAACGCCGTCGCGGCCGACGTGATCA
>DASQGB010000362.1:0-3499 GCA_035632815.1 Burkholderiales bacterium
CGAGATGGCCGCGCCTGCGCCGCAGCGCCTGCTGCAGCTCCTGGCGAGCCTGTCGCGGCAGGCGGATTTCTCGGTGGGCTGCTACTGCGAGCGAGAGGACCGCTGCCACCGCTCGATCTTGCGCGAGCTCCTGGCCGAGCAGGGCGCGAAGCTCACATCGTGAATCAACGCCGGCTGCGCGTACCGGGCTGCTTCTGCCCGCCGTGCACCTCGCCGCGCCAGCCGCCGGTCTCCGTCCCGCGTTTCTCGATGAACTGCTTGAACTGCTCGACCGTCTGCTGCACCCGGGCGCTCAGCAAGCATGTATTCTTTTGCGCATGAAACGCGGGCGCAAATGATCGCGGCTTGTGCGGCCGCCGAGCTGCGCGAGATTTTCGACGTGATCAACGATGGCGCGTCGGCCTATCGCGGCGTGATCGCGGCCGACCGCTGGAAGGATCCCTACATGCCCCTCGATGAGCTGCACTCGGAAATCGACGCCGGCGTGGTGTTCTTCGGCTACCGGGAAAACTGCAAGCTCGCCGGCGTGATGGGCCTGCAGCCGGTCTCCGATGTGGCCCTGATCAGGCACGCTTATACGCGCAGCGCGGCGCAAGGCCGCGGCATCGGCAGCGCGCTGCTCGAGCACCTGCGCCGGCAGACCGACCTGCCGCTCCTGGTGGGCACGTGGAAGGCGGCGGACTGGGCCGTCAGGTTTTATGCGCGCCGGGGTTTCGCGCAAGTCAGCGACGCGCAACGCGCCGACCTGCTGAAGCGGTACTGGAGCATCCCCGATCGGCAGATCGAGGAGTCGGTTGTGCTGCGGGGGGCGCGGACCTGATCTTGCTGCTCGGAGGCATGCGCGCGGCGAAAGTTCGCAATGCAGGGATATTGCTCGGCATCGGTTTCGGCGGGTTGGCGGAGGGCATCGTCCTGCACCCGATTTCCGACTCCTGGTTCCAGCTCGCGCTTTGGCTCACCAGCCTGACCGGCCTCGTCGCGCTGTGGTCCGCAGTGCGCGGTCCGGGTCCGCTACCTTCGGGAAGCGCCTTCACCGGCTATCTCCTCATCGGCTGGGGGGCGTTCAACCTCGCCGAAGGGCTGCTCAACCACCCCATCCTCGGCGTGCCGCTGCCGCGAGTGCCGTTGCACGAGTGGGGCTTCCTTCTCGTGGGCGGCGTCGGCTTCGTGATCCTCGGCCTGTTGCTGCGCGGCTCGCCCGCCGCGCCGGCGCGCGAGCGCCGCTCGGGCAACGAGCGGCGCTCCGGTTCAATGGTCCGCTAGGAGCGATCCCCAGCCGGAACATAGTCGGGATCGCAGGACAGCGCGGCCTCGAGCGCCGGAAATAGCGTGCTGCGGTCCATCATCACCGGCGGCGCGAGCACGGCGAATTTGGCGCGAACGCCGAGCGAGTCGGTCATGGGTGTAGGTCTACTCCAAGAGGAGGGTGTCGCAAAGCGAACGAGCTTCGCTAACCGCGCCTACGATGGGCGCAGCTCCTCCCGGTCCCTTCATTGTCCCCTGAAGCACAAACGTTCGCCGAGCGGCCGTGCATACTCCGTCGCCTGACAGGGGGGTAGGGGAATCCCTACTGGGATAAAGATGTTTGGGGACACCGGGAACCGGATTCTCGACGCGCTGCCGCCGTCGGCGCGGCGCTCGTTTCAGAGGCTGCTGATCGACCTGTCGGCCGGGACCCATCTCTTCAACCAGGGCGACCACCTCACGCATGCCTTCTTTCCCACCACCGCGGTCTGCTCGCTTGTGGTCGAGCTTGCATCGGGCGACAAGGCCGAGACCGGGACGGTGGGGAGGGACGGATTCGTCGGCGTGGCGCTGGTTCTCGGCACGCGAATCAGCTACTCGAGCGGGGTGATCCAGGTCTCCGGCGAGGCTTACCGCCTGGCCGCTCGCCATCTCATCGACCTGTGCAAGCAACACGAGCCGTTTCGCAAGGCGCTGTTCGGCTACACCGACTTCTGCCTGCATCTCGCCAGCCGGTCGGTGGCCTGCAATTCCTTCCATTCGATCGCGCAGCGCCTGGCGCGCTGGCTGCTGTTCGCGCATGACCGCGCCGGCAGGAACGAGTTCCACCTGACGCACGAGCTGCTCTCGGCGATGGCGGCGGCGACGCGCCCGCGCGTCAGCCAGGCCGCCGCGAGGCTCAAGGCCGAGGGCATCATCGACTACCGCCGCGGCAAGGTGCGCATCCTCGACCGCAAGCGCCTCGAAGCGGTTTCCTGCGAGTGCTACGAGGAAACCGAGCGGCACCTGCATAGCACGCGGCAATAGATGCTCGAGTACGAGGCGGCGCACGAGCGATGGCAGGATTCCCGACTGCAATGAGCTGAGCCGGCACCCGCGCTAGAATCCCCCGATGAGCGAGGCGCTGCCCGTCATCGGACGCGGATTCTGCTTCGAGGACCTGCGCGCCGGTCTGCGCTTCCGCAGCCATCGCCGCACCATCGCCGAGGCCGACCTCGCCGCTTTCGTCAACCTGACCTGGCTGACCGAGGAGCTGTTCACGGTCGAGGACGACGCGTCGCGCGCGATCAAGGGCCGCGCGGTCCCCGCCGCGCTGGTCTACTCCTTCGCAGAGGGGCTGCTGCTGCCGACGATGCAGGACACCGGGCTCGCCTTCCTCAACGCCAGCCTCGACGTCAAGGCGCCCACGCGGGTCGGCGACACCATCCACGTCGAGTCCGAGGTGATCGAGCACCGCCTGACTTCCAAAGGCGACCGCGGCCTGGTGCGCTTCGCCAACAAGGTCATCAACCAGCGCGGCGAAACGGTGCTCGAGTACAACCCGCTTCGCCTCCTGAAACGCAAATGACGCCCTTGAGCGGCGTCCGGGTGCTGGAGCTCGGCAGCCTGATCGCGGGTCCGTTCTGCGCCAAGACGCTCGGCGATTTCGGCGCCGAGGTGATCAAGATCGAGCCGCCGGGGGAGGGCGATCCGCTGCGCAGGTGGCGCCGCATGCGTAACGGCGTCTCGCTGTGGTGGGAGGTGCAGTCGCGCAACAAGAAGTCGGTGACCGTCGACCTGCGCCGGCCCGAAGGGCAGGAGATCGTGCGCCGCATCGCGCGCGGCTGCGACATCGCGATCGAGAACTTCCGCCCCGGCGCTCTGGAGAAATGGAATCTCGGCTGGGACGCGCTGTCGCGCGAGAACCCGCGGCTCGTCCTGGTGCGCATCTCGGGCTACGGCCAGAGCGGCCCTTACCGCGAGCGCCCCGGCTTCGCCGCGATCGCCGAGGCCGTGGGCGGCATGCGCTACGTCACCGGATTTCCCGACCGGCCGCCGGCGCGGCCCAACCTGTCCCTGGGCGACACCATCGCTTCGCTGCACGGCGTCATCGGCGCGCTGCTCGCCCTGCATCACCTGAAGAGCGGCGGCGAGGGACAGGTGATCGACGTGGCTCTCTACGAGTCGGTTTTCAACTGCATGGAGAGCCTGCTGCCCGAATACGACGCCCAGGGCTATGTGCGCGAGCGCAGCGGCAGCGCGCTGCCCGGCATCG
>DASQGB010000363.1:0-3437 GCA_035632815.1 Burkholderiales bacterium
GCCTTACCTCGCCGGCTCCGACGAGCGCATCTTCAAGAACACGTTCAGGGACATCGCAACGATCCTGGAAAGCTGCAGGGCAAACGAAACCCGGTTCGAGATCGAGTGCTACGACATCGGCCACCTCTACACCGCGGCGCACTTCCTCGAGCGGCGCCTGCTGAAGCCGCCCCTTTTCATCCAGTCGGTGTTCGGCATCCGCGGCGGCATCGGCCCGCACCCCGAGGACGTGCTGCACATGAAGCGCACCGCCGACCGGCTTTTCGGCGACGCCTATTACTGGTCGGTGCTCGGCGCCGGCCGCAACCAGATGTTCATCGCCGCGATGTCGGCGGTGATGGGCGGCAACGTGCGCGTTGGCCTCGAGGACAGTCTGTGGCTCGGTCGCGGCCAGCTCGCCAAATCGAACGCCGAGCAGGTGGCGAAGGCGCGGCGCCTGCTCGAGGAGCTCGGGCTCGCCGTCGCCACGCCGAACGAAGCCCGGGAAATGTTGAAACTCAAAGGAGGACGCAATGTGGGTTTTTAGGTTTCTATTGCTCTGCTGCATGGCGTTCCCGGCCTGGGGACAGGATTGGCCGAACAAACCGGTCAAGTTCGTCTCGCCCTATCCGCCGGGCGGCTCGGTCGACCCGCTGGCGCGAATGCTCGGCGCGAAGCTGCAGGAGGCATTGAAGCAGCCGTTCATCGTCGAGAACCGCACCGGCGCATCCGGCATCATCGGCACCGACTACGTGGCGAAGAGCTCGCCCGACGGCTATACGTTCGTGTTCATCTTCGACGCCCACGCCGTGCACCAGGCGCTCAACCCAAAGCTCCCGTTCGATCCGGTGAAGGACTTTTCGCCGGTGATGATCATCGGGACTGCACCGATGGCGATCACCACCGGCGCGATGAAGCCCTACAAGAGCTTTCAGGACGTGCTCGCGGCGGCGAAGTCCAAGTCCGACGGCGTCACGCTCGGCAACGTCGGCAACGGCTCGCTCGCCCATCTCACCACCATCGTGCTCAGCCAGGCCGCGGGCGCGAAGTTCGTGCCGGTAGCCTACAAGGGCGGCGGACCGCTTTCGACAGACCTGATCGGCGGCCACGTCGAGCTCGCCATGGCCTCCACCGCGGCGCAGGCGCAGCACGTGAGAGGCGGCAAGATGCGCGCGCTCGTTCTTACGGGCGACAAGCGCTCGCACACCATGCCGGAGGTGCCGACACTCAAGGAGCTCGGCATCGACGTCGTCGCGCACGCCTGGTGGGGCATCCTCGCACCCGCGGGCACGCCAAAACCGATCATCGATAAATTTGTTTCTGAACTGAATAAAGCAATAAAGCTTCCGGACGTGAACAAGATGTTGTCCGAGACGCAGGGCATGGACGTGGTCGCCCTCGGCCCCGAGGCGACGCAGAAGTGGATCAACGACAACATCGCGCGCTGGGGCAAGGTGGTGAAGGACAACAACATCCGCGCGGACTGAATAATGGGGTCAGAGCAATTTTCCGGAGGGTCGTGGCACGCAAAGGGATGAGGGGAAAATTGCTCTGACCCCTTTATTCCGGCTGTCGTACCTGCCGCCGCTGCTGGTCTACGCGGCGTACGGCGTATCGGGCCTGACGGGCATCGTCGGGACGTTCTTCGTCAAGGACTACCTCGACCTGTCGGCCGAGTTTCTCGCCGCGCTCGCCTTCTGGGCAGGCATCCCCTGGGCGATGAAGATGCCGGTCGGCCACGTGGTGGACCTGATCTGGCGCTGGAAGGCGGCGCTGGTCTGGCTGGGCGCGGCGATGATCGCGGCGAGCCTGGTCATCATGATCGGCCTCATCAGCCATACCGAGGCCATGCGCGCCTGGATGAGCGTCAGCCGCTGGTTCGTTCTCGCCGCGCTGCTCGCGCCGACCGGGTACATGATCCAGGACGCGGTCGCCGACGCGATGACGGTCGAGGCCGTGCCGCGCGTCGACGAGCTCGGCCGGCCCTACGACGCGCCGACTCGCAAGCGGATGCATACGACGATGCAGACGCTCGGCCGCGTCGCCGTCATCGGCGGGCTGGCGCTGGTCGCGGCGGGGAACGTGTATATCTTCTACGACACGCAGGCGCTGCCTGCCGCGCAGAAGGCCGAGCTCTACGCGAGGGTGTACGCCGTCGCACTGGTGATCCCGGTGCTGTCGGTGAGTGGCGTCGTGCTGCATCGCTTCGTCAAGCATCAGGCCGAGCGGGGCGAGAAGACGCGGCCGAACTGGTGGATCCTGGGCGGCAGCCTGGCGTTCGTCGCCATCACGCTGGCGGTCGGCCTGGGCGGGGTGCCCTACGCGCAGGAGCTGATCTTTCTCGGCTCGCTCGCGGTGATCCTGTTCCTGCTGTGGCGCCTCGCGCGCGAGCTGGAGCCCGCGGCGCGCGAGGTGCTGGTCGCCACCGCACTAATCCTGTTCGTCTACCGCTCGATGCCGGGTAGCGGAGCGGGCACTACCTGGTGGATGATCGACGTGCTCGCCTTCGACGAAGCCTTCCTCGCCCGGCTGTCGCTCGTCGCCTACGCGCTGACGCTGGTGGGCATGTTCGCATTCCGCCGCTTCATGGCCGAAAAATCGATCGCCACCATCATCGTGGTGCTGACCATCGCCGGCGCGCTGCTTTCGCTGCCGACCATCGGCATGTTCTACGGCCTGCACGAATGGACCGCGGCGCACACCGGGGGACTGGTCGACGCGCGCGTGATCGCGCTCATCGACACCGCCCTCGAGTCGCCGCTCGGCCAGATCGCCATGATCCCGATGCTGGCGTGGATCGCCAATTCGGCGCCGGTGAACCTCAAGGCCACGTACTTCGCCGTGATGGCGTCGTTTTCGAACCTCGCCCTTGCGGCCGCTCAGCTCAACACCAAGTATCTGAACCAGTGGTTCACCGTGACGCGCGAAGTTCGCGACCGCGCCACCGGCGCCGTGAAGGTGCCCGCGGACTACAGCGAAGTCGGGGCGCTGCTGATCGTCGCGACCCTGATCACGCTCGCCGTGCCGCTCGTGGCGGTGGCGGGCGTGCGGCTGCTCAAGCTGCGAACGGCATGAACCTTCCGATCCAATGGCGAAAGGAGACGCGATGAACCCCAGGGAAGCGATTACCCGGCGAGTGCATGCCCTGCTCGAGCGCGAGGGCCGCGTCAACCTCCACCGTCATCGGCTCGCCATCAGCAACGCCGAGGGCGTGGTGACGCTCGAAGGCGAGGTCGGCGACATCGCGGCCAAGAAGCTCGCGCTGGAGCTGGCGGCTTCGGTGGACGGGGTGCGCGGCATCGTCGATCGCCTGCGCGTCGCGCCGGGCGAGCGCCGCGGCGACGGCGCGGTGCGCGACTCGCTCGCCCGCATCCTTCTCGAGCACCAGGAGCTGCGCAACTGCGCCATCCGCTCGCGCAGCAACGGGCGCAGCGAGGTGCTCAGGGCCGCGAACGACG
>DASQGB010000364.1:0-1641 GCA_035632815.1 Burkholderiales bacterium
CGACGCCCACCGGAGTATCCAGGCGATGCTCGCCGGGCTGGATGCGCCCGAGATGCGCGAGGGTGATCATCAGGCCGATGGTGCCGTGGCCGCACATGCCGATCACGCCGACGTTATTGAAGAAGATAACCCCCGCGGTGCAGGTCTTGTCTTCGGGCTCGAGGAGCAGCGCGCCGACGATCACGTCCGAGCCGCGCGGCTCGTTGATGCAGGCGGCGCGAAAGCAGTCGAAGTCGCGCGCGAAGCGCTCGCGGCGCGCGGCGAGGCTGCCGCCGCCGAGGTCCGGCATGCCGTCGATGACGACGCGGGTGGGCTCGCCGCCGGTGTGCGAGTCGATGACGCTGATTTTGCGCATTTCTCCTATTGGTTCTGCATTTACTGCGGCTCGATACCGAGCTCCTTGGCGAGCTTGCCGAACTGCTCGATCTCGGTGCGAATCACGTTGGTGAATTCCGCGGGCGTGTTGCCGACCGGCTGCAGCCCGGCCTTGGTGAGACGATCGCTCACTTCGGGCGCCTTGAGCGCCTTGACCGTCTCGGCGTGCAGCCTGCGGATGGCTTCCTGAGGCGTGCCGCGCGGCGCGAGGAGCCCCAGCCACTGCGAAGACTCGAAGCCCGGGAAGCCGGCCTCCACCACCGTCGGGATGTCCGGCAGCGGCGGAAAGCGCTCCAGCGACGTCAGGGCGAGGATGCGAATCCTGTCGGCGCGATGGTGCGGGATGAATGGCGTCGTGCCGGCGATGCCGACCTGGATCTGGCCGCCGATCAGATCGGTGATCAGTTGCCCGCCGCCCTTGTACGGAATGCCGACCATGTCGATGCCGGCCATTCTCTTCAGGAGCTCGCCGGTGAGGTGCTGGCTGCCGCCGGCGCCCGAGTGTCCGTAGGAGAGCTTGCCGGGATTGGCCTTGGCATAGGCGACGAGTTCCTTGATGCTCGTCGCGGGCACCGACGGATGCACCGCGAAAGTGTTCGGCTGCGTGGTCACCTGCGTGATGGCGGCGAAGTCGCGCAGCGTGTCATAAGGCAGGTTCTTCACCGCGAGATGCAGGATGCTCACGGCATTGGCGGCGAAGAGGATGGTGTAGCCGTCGGGCTGCGCGCGCGCCACCTCGCCAGCGCCGACCGCGCCGCCGCCGCCGCCGCGGTTCTCGACGACCACCTGCTGGCCGAGCCCGACCGCGACCTTCTCGGCGAGCGCGCGCGCCGCGACGTCGGTCGATCCTCCCGGCGGAAACGGGACGAGAAAGCGCACCGGGCGCTGTGGCCAGCCCTGGCCGTGGGCGACGCCCGCGAAGAGCAGCAGCAGAACGACGACGGGACGGAGAAAGCGCATGGCAACCTCCCCTCTAGGGCTTAGATTTCGGCACAAGCGGCCGGAGATGTCTTGTCAATTTTAGCAGTGGCGACTACGATTCCTGCACAAACGTGAGCCCGGCCGAACTCCACAGCGAGCTCTTCGCACAACTCGGCGAGCAATTCACCGGCGAGGCGGTTTTCGACTGTCTGGCCGACCTGGTGTTCTTCATCAAGAACGGCCGCGGCGAGTACGTCGTCGTCAACCAGACGCTGGTCGAGCGCTGCGGCAAGCGCAAGAAGAGTGAGCTGATCGGGCGGCGGCCGGACGAGCTGTTTCCGATCC
>DASQGB010000365.1:0-2569 GCA_035632815.1 Burkholderiales bacterium
GCTGCAGTATCCCTGGTCCGAGACGCCGCAGCCCGGAACGACGCTCGAAGTCGCGCCCGGCGTGCGCTGGCTCAGCATGCCGCTGCCGTTCCAGCTCGACCACATCAACCTGTGGCTGCTCGAGGAAACGATTGTCGATACGGGGATCGGAAACAGCGGGACCCGGGCGTTGTGGGAGAAGATCCTTGAAAGAGAAAAAAACATAAACAGGGTAATTCTTACTCACTACCACCCCGACCACGCCGGCAACGCGGCGTGGCTGTGCAAGCGCTTTGGCGCCGAACTGTGGACGACGCAGGGCGAGTACCTGACGGCGCACGCGGTCCGCTCGGCGGGCGCCGGCTATACCGCGGAGGCGGTGCTGGAGGTATTCCGCAAGAACGGCCTCGACGCCGAGCGCCGCGCCCGCATGGCCACGGGGCGCAACCGCTACGCCGAGCTGGTGCCTGAGTTTCCGCTGTCCTACCGCCGCATCATCGAGGGCGACCGCCTGCGCATCGGCGGCCGCGAATGGCGCGCCTTCATCGGCCACGGCCATGCGCCGGAGCATTTATCTCTTTATTCGAAGGAATTGAACACCGTCATCGCGGGCGACATGCTGCTCTCGACCATCTCGACCAACGTCAGCGTGTGGTCGATCGACCCGGAAGGCGACCCGCTGCGCCTGTTCCTCGAGTCGCTGGCGCGCTACCGCGAGCTGCCGGAAGACGTGCTCGTGCTTCCTTCGCACGGCAAGCCCTTTCGCGGCGCGCATCTGCGGGTCGAGCAGCTGGAAAAGCACCACGAGGCGCGGCTTGCAGAGCTACAGGACGCCATCAAGGCAGGCGCCAAGAGCGCAGCCGATCTCCTCGGCGTGCTCTTTCGCCGGCCGCTCGACGCGCACCAGACTTTCTTCGCCATGGGGGAGGCGATAGCCCACCTGCACTACTTGTACTATGCCGGCAAAGCGCGCCGTGCCGCCGGCAAGGATGGGATCATGAGGTATGAGCCAAACTGAACAAGAGCTAGCCAGGGTCGTGCACCAGGTCGCCGAGCGCTCGTCGAAGATCCTCGGCGATTTCGCGCAGAAGCAGGCGCAGAGGATGTCCTCCGCGGTACGCGACGAGATGGGCATCGCCAAGGCGTTCATGGACCTTTATGCGCGCATGGCGGCCGACCCGGCACTGCTCGCTTCGGCCTCCTTCGGCTGGTGGCTCGACAACATGCGCCTGTGGCAGTCGAGCTGGATGAAGCTGATGGGCATGGACGCGACGCCGGTCGCAGAGCCCGGCGCCTCCGACTCGCGCTTCAAGGACGCGGACTGGTCGAGCAACTTCCTGTTCGACTACATCAAGCAGTCGTATCTCATCGCCGCGCGCCATATCCAGCAGACGGTGCACAGCGTCGAGGGCCTGCCGCCGGAATCGGAGAAGAAGGTCGCGTTCTTCACGCGCCAGTACGTCGACGCGCTGTCGCCGACCAACTTCCTGCTCACCAACCCGCAGGTGCTGCGCGAGACGCTGTCGAGCGGCGGCCAGAACCTGGTGCGCGGCCTGAAGAACCTGCTCGCCGACATCGAGAAGGGCGGCGGCCAGTTGCGCGTGTCGATGACCGACGAGACCGCGTTCAAGCTCGGCCAGAACGTCGCCACGACCCCCGGCAAGGTCGTCTGGCAGACCGACCTCATGCAGCTGATCCAGTACCAGCCGACGACGCGCGAGGTCTACAAGCGGCCGCTGGTGATCATTCCGCCGTGGATCAACAAGTACTACATCCTCGACCTGCGCGAGAAGAACTCCTTCATCCGCTGGGCGGTGGACCGCGGCCACACCGTGTTCGTGCTGTCCTGGGTCAATCCCGACGCGCGCCTGGCGCAGAAGGGCTTCGACGACTACATGCTCGAAGGCCCCCTGGCGGCGCTCGAAGCGGTCGAGAAGGCGACCGGGGAGCGCAAGGTCAACTTCATCGGCTATTGCCTGGGCGGGACGCTCCTCGGCGCAACTCTGGGCTATCTGGCCGCGAAAAAACAGGATCGTGTAGCGAGCGCCACTTACTTCGTCAGCCTGCTCGACTTCTCGCAGCCCGGAGAGCTCGGGGTGTTCATCGACGAGGAGCAGGTCGCCAATCTCGAGCGCAAGATGAACGAGCGCGGCTACCTCGACGGCGCCGAGATGGCGGGCACCTTCAACCTGCTTCGCTCCAACGATCTGGTGTGGTCGTTCGTCGTCAACAACTACCTGATGGGCAAGGACCCGTTCCCGTTCGATCTGCTGTACTGGAACGCGGATTCCACGCGCATGCCGGCGCGCATGCACAGCTACTACCTGCGCAATATGTACCTTAAAAACGCGATGGGCACTCCTGGCGGAATCGAGCTCCGCGGGGTGCCGATCGATCTGTCGAAGGTGAAGATCCCGTCGTACTTCATTTCGACCGTCGAGGACCATATCGCGCCGTGGAAGTCCACCTACCGCGGCGCGCGCTACCTCGGCGGCCAGGTGAAGTTCGTCCTCGGCGGCTCCGGGCACATCGCCGGCATCGTCAACCCGCCGGCGGCGAAGAAGTACCACTACTGGACGAACGACGCGCT
>DASQGB010000366.1:0-3732 GCA_035632815.1 Burkholderiales bacterium
ATCCGGCGATCTTCGCCAAGCTGCCGTATGACACGACGAAGGATTTCACCGACATCGTGCCCTTGGCGATGCAACCCAACGTTCTGGTGGTGAACGCCGATTCGCAGTTCAAGACCCTGCGGGACCTGGTGAGCGAAGCGAAGGCGAAGCCGGGCGGCATCAACTGGGGGCACGCCGGCATCGGCAGCGGCACGCATCTCAACACGGAGAAATTCATCGCCGCGGCAGGAGTCAAGGTGACGCAGGTGCCGTTCAAGGGCACGCCCGAGGTCATCCAGGCCATGTTCAGCAAGTCGGTCGACTGCTATTGGGTGCCGATCTCGGCCGGCATGGCGCACATCAAGAGCGGCAAGCTGCGCGCGCTGGCGGTAAGCACCGCGAAGCGCAATCCGACGCTGCCGGAAGTGCCGACCACGGGAGAGGCGGGCGTGCCCGGCGCGGACGCGCCGCTGTGGTTCGGAGTCTGGGGACCCGCCGGCCTCCCGGCCGAACTCGCGAACAAGATCAATGCCGATTTCCGCAAGGCGCTCGCCGACCCGGGGGTCAAGGAGAGACTGGCGAACCTCGGCAACGACCCGATGGACATGTCGCCGCAAGAGTTCGCGCGCTTCGTGCGCAGCGAGATCAACGACTACCAGCGCGTGGTGAGCGCCGCCGGCGTTCCGAAGCAGTAGCTCCTATGCCGCGCTGGCCAGGCGCTTGAGCGGCACGCCGCTCAGGCGCTGCAGCTCGTCGAAGGACAGGCCCTCGACCATTTCGATGACATGCAGCCCGTCGGGCTTCACGTCGATCACCGCCAGGTCGGTGTAGATGCGGTTGACGCAGCGCGCGCCGGTGAGCGGATAGCTGCAGCGCTCGACGAGCTTGCTTTCGCCCTTCTTCGTGAGGTGCTCCATCATCACCAGCACCTTCTTCGCGCCGACGGCGAGATCCATCGCCCCGCCGACTGCCGGAATGGCGTCGGCGCCGCCGGTGTGCCAGTTGGCGAGATCGCCCGCGACCGAGACCTGGAAGGCGCCGAGGATGGCATAGTCGAGGTGCCTGCCGCGGATCATGCCGAACGAATCGGCATGATGAAAGTACGAGCCGCCGGTGAGCAGCGTCACCGGCTCTTTGCCGGCGTTGATCAGGTCTTCGTCCTCCTCGCCGGGCGCGGGCTTCGGCCCGACGCCGAGAACGCCGTTCTCGCTGTGCAGGATGATCTCGCGCCCCTTCGGCAGGTGATCGGCGACCAGCGTCGGTAGGCCGATGCCGAGATTGACGTACGCACCGTCGGGAATGTCGCGCGCCACACGTGCGGCGATCTCGCTTTTGTCGAGCTTTTTCATCAGGCAGCCCTCTGCAGTGACGGTGCCACTTTCACCACCCGGTTCACGAAGATGCCGGGTGTCACGATGACCTCCGGGTCCAGGGCGCCCAACTCGACGGTTTCTCGCACCTGCACCACCGTGCATTTCGCCGCCGCTGCCATGATGGGGCCGAAATTGCGGGCGCTCTTGCGGTAGACAAGGTTTCCCCAGCGGTCCGCGCGATCGGCCTTGATCAGCGCGTAGTCGGCATGGATGGGATATTCGAGCACGTAGTCGCGACCGTCGATGCGCCGGGCTTCTTTGCCTTCGGCGAGGCGCGTGCCGTACGCAGTGGGCGTGTAGAAGGCGCCGATGCCCGCGCCGGCGGCGCGTATGCGTTCGGCGAGCGTACCTTGGGGAACCAGCTCGAGCTCGATCTCGCCTGCGCGATACAGCGCATCGAAATGCCAGGAATCGGTCTGCCGCGGAAAAGAGCAGAGGATCTTGCGTACCCGCTTGGCTTTCAGCAGCGCGGCGAGCCCGGTGTCCGCGTTGCCGGCGTTGTTATTGACGATGGTGAGATCGCGCGCGCCTTGGCCGATCAGCGCATCGATCAAGGCCGCGGGCATCCCCGCATTGCCAAAGCCGCCGATCATGACCGTCGCGCCGTCGGGCAGGTCTGCGAGGGCGGTTTCCGGACTTGCGACGAACTTGTCGATCATGAGCTCCGAAAATTATCGCATTGCTGTTCCGTGGGCTTCTTCCTCATGCACCACTTTAGGTCGTATATATAACCACCTGATTATTAAATGACTTGTATTCAGATAAAAAGGTGACAAAAGTCACGTAAGTACTTGTCGGCGCTAGAAAAATGGCCTTGACCTCGCGGCTCCTTTGCTAGTAAGGTGGCAAAACGTAGAAAAAAGTGGCATACAACGCCAAATGGGTGGAGGGTTTCACGGAGCGGCGGTTATCACGCTCGACGCAAAGGGACGCGTCGCTATCCCGACTCGCCACCGCGCCGCACTGCTCGACTCGGCCAAATCCCTCGTCCTTACCGCGCATCCGGACGGCTGCGTGCTGATCTATCCCGAATCCGAATGGGAACCGGTGCGCGCGCGCGTCGAGCTGTTCCCGAGCTTCAATCCGCAGGCGAGCTGGTGGAAGCGGCTGCTGCTCGGATTCGAGGAGCACGTCGCGCCCGACGGGTCTGGACGCGTGCTGCTGCCGAGCGCGCTACGCCTGCATGCGAAGCTCGAGCGCGACGCGATGATGGTCGGGCAGGGGCGCTATTTCGAGTTGTGGGACGCCGGCGTGTGGTCGGCGAAGCTCGGCCAGGCGCTCGCCGGGTCGGCGACGCCGCCCCCGGGCATGGAAGATTTCTCACTGTGAGCGCGACCGATGCATATCCCGGTGCTTTTGCCCGAGGCGATCGAGGCGCTCGCGCTGCGCGCGGACTGCACCTACGTGGACGGCACCTTCGGCCGCGGCGGACACAGCCGGGCGATTCTGCAGCGGCTGGGGCCGCGCGGGCGGCTGATCGGCCTGGACCGCGACCCCGAGGCGGAGCAGGCGGCCCGAGTGATCGGAGATCCGCGTTTTTCGTTCGTGAAATCGAGCTTCGCGGACTTGGCAAGCACGCTCGAGCGCGCGGGTGTCGATCTGGTGCACGGGATGCTGTTCGACCTCGGGGTGTCTTCGCCGCAACTCGACGACGCGGCGCGGGGTTTTTCCTTTCGCAGCGACGGACCGCTCGATATGCGGATGGATCCAACGCAGGGCCAGACCGCGGCCGAATGGCTCGCGGACGCACAAGAAGAAGAAATCAGGGAGGTCATCCGGGACTATGGCGAAGAACGGTTTGCTAAACAGATTGCAGCGGCGATTGTTGCTGCTCGCCGCCGCGAACCACTCCAGCGCACCCGGCAATTGGCCGATCTCGTGGCTCAGGCGGTCCGCACACGCGAGCCGGGCCAGGACCCGGCGACGCGCACCTTTCAGGCTGTACGGATTCACGTCAATCGGGAGCTTGCGGAAGTGTCGCTGATGCTGCCCCAGGCAGTCGCGCGGCTGGCGCCGCAGGGCCGGCTGGCGGTGGTCAGCTTCCATTCCCTGGAGGACCGCGTCGTCAAGCGCTTCATGCAGCACGCGGCGCGCCCCGAAATGCCCCGGGAATTGCCGCTGACTGCCAGCGAAATGCCACAACCGGTCCTCAAGCTCGTGGGACGTGCGGTACGCCCGTCCCATCAAGAGACAACAACAAATCCGCGGGCGCGAAGCGCCACCCTCAGGGTGGCCGAGCGTACCGCGGTCCCCTATTCCCCCCCGAAGTCCCCTTCCAACAACCGAATCGAGCCCGGCGCGCGGTGGCGAAACTGAACCTCCTCCTCCTCGCGGTTCTCGTCGCCTGCGCGCTCGGGCTCGTCACCTCTCAGCACAGGGC
>DASQGB010000367.1:0-3278 GCA_035632815.1 Burkholderiales bacterium
GGCAAGCTCGCCGACCTGGTGCTGTGGAAGCCGGCTTTCTTCGGCGTGAAGCCTTTCCTCGTCATGAAGGGCGGCATGATCGCCGCCGCGGCGATGGGCGATCCGAACGCCTCGATTCCCACGCCGCAGCCGGTGCACTACCGGCCGATGTTCGGCGCTTACGCCAAACGCTCTTCGGTGACCTTCGTTTCGAAGGCCGCTTTGAACAGCAAGGAACTGAAACGCCTGCAAAAGCCGCTGGTTGCGGTGAAGAACACGCGCGGCCTGCGCAAGCGCGACATGGTGCACAACGATTACCGGCCGAAGATCAGCGTCGACCCGGAGACCTACGAGGTGCGTGCCGACGGCGAGCTGCTTACCTGCGAGCCGGCCAAGGTGCTGCCGATGGCGCAGCGGTATTTTCTGTTCTGATGCGCATCGCGCTTTCATTCGAGCAGCGGCAGAAGAGCCGTTTGCGGGTGAGGCTGGAGTCGGGCGAGGAAGTCGCCTTCGTGCTTCCTCGAGGCGAGATCCGGCGCGGCGGCGAGCGCGTGACCGCCGCCGACGGCCGCGCCTTCGAGATCGTGTCGGCGCCCGAGAAGCTGCTCCACATCGAAGCGCCGTCTCTGGCGCGAATGGCGTATCACCTGGGCAACCGCCATGTGCCGGTGGAGGTCGGCGAGGGCTTCCTGCGCATTGCCGAAGACCATGTCCTCGAGGAGATGCTGCGCAAGCTCGGCGCGCAGGTCTCGCATGTAGAGGCGCCGTTCGAGCCCGAGGCCGGCGCCTACCACGACCACCACCCATGAGCCTGGCGCGGCTGCTCCAGCTTGCCAGCCCCACGCTGCCCGTCGGCGCGTACAGCTATTCTCAGGGGCTCGAGTCGGCGGTCGAGGCGCGCATCGTCACGGATGCCGGCAGCGCCGAGCGCTGGATCGGCGAGGTGCTCCAGTGCACGCTGGCGCAGATGGAAGCGCCGATCCTGTGGCGCATGCTCCAGGGCGAGGATCTCAACGAGCTTTTCCTTGCCAGCCGCGAGACGGCGGAGCTGCGCGCCGAGACGCTGCAGATGGGGCATTCCCTCTGCAGATTGCTGGCAGACCTTGGAATCCCCGTGAACAGCGAAAATGCGGCGTATCCGACGGCCTACGCCGCAGCGGTGATCCATTGGAAGATCGACCCCCGTGAAGCAATGATCGCCTACCTGTGGTCGTGGCTCGAGAACCAGGTGATGGCGGCGATCAAGTGCGTGCCGCTCGGCCAGACGGCTGGGCAAAAGATTCTTTTGTCTTTGGGAAGTAAATTGCAGGACATCGCCAAGCACTGCGAAACCCAGGAGCTCTACAACTTCGCGCCGGGGCTGGCCTGCCTGTCGGCGCGCCATGAAACCCAATACTCGAGGCTTTTCAGATCATGACGCTGCGGATCGGAATCGGCGGCCCCGTCGGCTCGGGCAAGACCGCGCTGACGCTCGCGCTGTGCCGCGCCTTGCGCGAAAAGTACGACATGGCGGTGGTCACCAACGACATCTACACCGAGGAGGACGCGCAGTTCCTGGTGCGCAATGAGGCGCTCGCGCCCGAGCGCATCATCGGCGTCGAGACCGGGGGCTGCCCGCACACCGCGATCCGCGAGGACGCGTCGATCAACCTCGAGGCGGTGGCGCGGCTGGACCGGCGTTTTCCGGCGCTCGATGTCGTCTTCATCGAGTCGGGCGGCGACAATCTCGCCGCGACCTTCAGCCCGGAGCTCTCCGACCTGACGCTCTACGTGATCGACGTCGCCGCCGGCGACAAGATCCCGCGCAAGGGCGGACCGGGCATCACCAAGTCCGACCTGCTGGTGATCAACAAGATCGACCTCGCGCCGATGGTCGGCGCGTCGCTCGAAGTGATGGACCGCGACGCGAAGAAGATGCGCGGTTCGCGTCCGTTCGTGTTTACCAACCTGAAGAGCGGCCAGGGCCTCGACGCCGTGATCCGCTTCATCGAGACCGCAGGGATGCTCGGCTAGGGCGAAAAAATGGCGAGGGCTTGCGCCCTCGCCTTCTATCCGCCTCTAACTGAAGCGGGGGAGATGCGTGATTGCTTAGGCAGTGCCAGTGCGGCGCGCCACGCTGATGTTGGCCTGGGACTTGTCCAGCACCTGGATCTCGCCGGACAGCTCCGCGCCTTCCTCGACCTTGATCTTGGCGTAGCGGATCTTGCCCGACACCTTGCCCGTGCCGTGGATCACCAGCTGCTTGCGTACGGTCAGCTCGCCTTCGAAGCGCCCATGAATCTCGGCGTTGTCGACCGCGATCGTGCCCTGGAAGACGCCGTTCTGCGCGATCTCCAGCACGCGCGAGTCGAGCGTCGCCTCGATGCGGCCCTCGACCACGAGGGTGTCGCAATCGCTGATCTCGACGCCCTTGATCTTGATCTCGGGGCCGACGACCAGCCTGGCTTCCTTGCGGTCCTCGGTAGACTTCGCCTCTACGGCAGTCGAGGGTGCGGTTGGCGCAGCGGGCGCGGGTGTGGTCACTGGTTGTTGTGGGCGGAAAAGACTTTCGTCGCGCCGCTCGTCGCGCTTGCGGAAAAACCCGTCTTTCTGTAGCACTCTCGACTCCCTCAGTGTAGTTTCGGATAGGACAGCGCCTACTTGTATGCACTATCCATGCCTGAGGTGACGTCATTGAAAATTAAAGGTTTTCGCCTAAGCTAGTGGTGGACTGTCGTCGTCCTGCGGCGACGGTGCAGCCCGACAGTCGCGCAATTCTCTGTTTGGTTGGAGGTTTCCTTGTCGTGCCAGCGCTACGCGGCGAAGTCGCGCAGCACCCGCCCGGGCAGTACGTCTTTGTTTTCCAAAGAAATGCCGTTCACCCATACGCCGTGAACGCCGAGGGGCGATACCGTTAGGCGCGGCTGGCCGGCCGGGAGATCGAACACGCGGCGCTTCGGGCCGCGGCCTACCGCGGCGGGGTCGAACAACAGGAGGTCGGCGTGGTAGCCGGGCCTGAGCGCGCCGCGGCCGCGGATGCCGAAGACCTGCGCCGGCTGGCCGGTGAGGCGCCAGGCCGCCTCGGCGAGTGACAGCACGCCGAGGCTGCGCACCCAGTGGCCGAGCAGATGCAGCCCGAAACCGGCATCGTTGAAGAAGGTGAGGTGCGCGCCGGCGTCCGAAAGCGAAACCATCGCGTTCGGATCCCGCAGCATGCGCCCGACCGCGGCCTCGTCGGAGTTGAGCAGCAGTGCGCTGAACACCGTCTCGAGCTCCTCGCCGAGCGCAAGGCCGAGCATGAAGTCGAGCGGGTCCTCGCC
>DASQGB010000368.1:0-1750 GCA_035632815.1 Burkholderiales bacterium
GCGCACCTCGAAGGCAAGGGCGTCTCGGTGCTCGACATGTCGGGCCTCGCGCAGAAGTACGGCGCCGTGATGTCGCACGTGCAGGTGGCGGAGCGTCCCGAGGGGCTGCATGCGACGCGGATCGACACGGGCGGCGCGCAGCTCGTCATCGGATGCGACCTGGTGGTCAGCGCCAGCACCGATTCGCTCTCTCGCATGGCGCAGGCGCACACCCGCGCGGTCGTCAACGCGAGCTTCACGCCCACCGCGGAGTTCGTGAAGAACCCCAACTGGCAGCTTCCCGGCAGCGACCTGCAGGGCGACATCAAGGAAGCGGTGCAAACGGCGCACTTCGTGCCGGCGGGCGAGATGGCCACCGGTCTCATGGGCGATTCGATCGCCACCAACATGTTCATGCTCGGCTACGCCTACCAGAAGGGCTGGGTGCCGCTCGAGGGCGCCTCGCTCGAGCGCGCCATCGAGCTGAACGGCGTCGCGGTCGAGTTCAACCGCAAGGCCTTCCTCTGGGGCCGCCGCGCCGCCACGGACCTCGAGCGCGTGCGGCGCATTGCGATGCCGGCCGAGGTGATTCCCATCGGCCAGCACCTGTCGCGCAACCTCGACGAGCTGATCGAGCGGCGCATCAAGTTCCTGACGGCTTATGAAAACGACAAGTATGCGGAGCGCTACCGCGCCCGGGTTGAAAAAACCAGAAAAATTGAAAATCAGAAAGCCGGCGCGACTAGCCTCACCGAAGCGGTGGCGCGCTACTACGCCAAGCTCCTCGCCTACAAGGACGAGTACGAAGTGGCGCGCCTGCACGCCGACGGCGCGCTGCAGGCGAAGATCGAAGGCATGTTCGAGGGCGAATACAAGCTGGTGTTCCATCTCGCGCCGCCGCTGCTCGCGCGCAAGGACCCGACCACCGGCGAGCCGCGCAAGATGCGCTTCGGGCCCTGGATGCTTCCTGTATTCAAGATACTGAGAAACCTGAAGGTGCTAAGAGGAACCCCATTCGACCTCTTCGGCTACAGCAACGAGCGGCGCACCGAGCGCGCGCTGATCCGCGAATACGAAGACACGATCGACAAGCTCCTCGAGGGCCTGACGCCGGAGAATCACGCGATCGCCGTGGAAATCGCCTCCATCCCCGAAGACATCCGCGGCTTCGGTCACATCAAACTGCGCAACCTCGCCGCCGCGCAGGCGAAGCGCGAGCAGCTCCTCGCCAAATTCGCGAAATCGGGGTCAGAGCCCGATTTACGGAAAGCTAGGCCTTCAGCGAAAACGGCGTGAAGCTGGTACCGCGGTCGTAGTAATCCTCCTGCTCGGCGCGCTTCAGCGCCCCCACGACCTTGTAGGTAACCGGCGTGAAGGCCACCTCGACGGCGACCTTGCCTACGAACTGCGCCAGCATGATCGCCGGCAGCATCTCGTTGGGAATGAGGCCCGAGTTGTAGAAGGCAAGCGGGTAGAACAGCGACGAGTCGACCGCTTCGCCGACGACGGTCGAGCCGATGGTGCGCGACCACAGGTGCCTGCCCGCGGTCAGGATCTTCATCTTCGCCAGCACGAACGAGTTCGCGAACTCGCCGCAGAAGTACGCGATCATCGACGCGAGAGCGATGCGCCAGGTGGTGCCGAAGGCGGTCTCGTAGGCCTTCTGGTTCTCCCAGAACGGCGCCGGCGGCAGCGCTACCACCACCCAGGCCATGAATGCGGCGAACGCGAGGCCGGCGAACCCGGCCCAGATGACGCGCCGCGCGCGCGC
>DASQGB010000369.1:0-7051 GCA_035632815.1 Burkholderiales bacterium
CCAGGTGGTGCCGAAGGCGGTCTCGTAGGCCTTCTGGTTCTCCCAGAACGGCGCCGGCGGCAGCGCTACCACCACCCAGGCCATGAATGCGGCGAACGCGAGGCCGGCGAACCCGGCCCAGATGACGCGCCGCGCGCGCGCATAGCCGTACACCTCCGTGAGGATGTCGCCGAAGACGTAGGACACCGGGAAGAACAGCAGCCCGGCCCCGAACGCCGGCAAAGAATCGATCTGCACGATCTTCGCCGGTCCGATCAGGTTGGAGCAGATGAGGATCGTGACGAACGCCGCCATCACGAAGTCGTAATAGCGGTAGCTTTTTTCTACGGCCATGCTAAGGAAGGCGCGGCGAGTACTTGCGCACTTCCGGCTCGAGCTGCACGCCCATGGCGTCGAGCATGCGAGCGACCATGGCATAGAAGGCGGCGACCAGCGCGAGCTCGACATAGTCGTGATGATCGAAGTGCCGCGCGGCCTCCTGGTACACCTCGTCGCTCACCCGGCCCTCGGTCACCGCCTCGCCGAGCGCGAGCGCGGCCTTCTCGCGCGCATCGAACTGGGACGAGCCGCGCCACTCGGGCAGCGCAAGGATCTGCTCCTCGCGCACTCCGGCCTTGCGCGCCATCGGCAGGTGCTGCGCCCATTCGTATTCCGAGCGCATGAGCTGCGCGCCGCGCAGGATCACCAGCTCACGCAGCGCGCGCGGCGTGCGTGCGTCGTGGCGCAAGGTCTTCGAGAACTCGGTCCACGCCGCGACCAGCTTGGGATGGTTGCCAAGCGCCTTGTACAGGTTGGGTGGCGTGCCCCACAGAGCCTCGAGCCTTTTGCTGAGGTCGGGCTCGAAGTCCGCCAGCGGGACGCGGTGCATGGGCCGGGATGATAACCGAAGGAAAAATCGGGGTCAGAGCCCGATTTCGGTCAACCAGTACTGCGAAGCGTTCGTTTTCTGCGCATGCCGAGGCAACCGCGCCTGATACCGGCCGAAGTGGCGGTGCACATCATTCAGCGCGGCAACAACCGTGGCGCATGCTTTCACACCGACAGCGACTACCTCGTCTACCTGCTGCATCTGCGCGAGCTGTCGGGCAAGTTCGATTGCTCGGTACACGCGTATTGCCTCATGCCCAACCACGTGCACCTGCTCCTCACGCCGCGATCGCCGGACTCCTGCATGGGGCTGATGAGAGATCTGGGCCAGCGCTACGTTCAGTATTTCAATCGCCGCCATCGAAGGACTGGCACGCTTTGGGAGGGACGCTTCCGGTCATGCATCGCCGAGTCGGCGCGCTACGTATTGGTCGAGCCCCTGATCTCGCCGCATTCAGAGTACCGGGCCTTGGGCCGCGATGCTTACCTGGGTCTATTCCAAGGCGCACTTGACCAGTGCGTAATCGACCAGATTCGCGTGGCGAAAAACGGCGGCTATCCGCTCGCAAGCGAATCCTTCAAAGTGGCGCTGGGAAAGAAGACCGAGCCAGGGAGAGCAGGACGCCCCTCCAAGCAGACTACGCATCGCGACTGCGACGCGCCGGAAATCGGGCTCTGACCCCGATTTTCGGGTCTAGAATTCCGCCATGGCGGAAGCTTGGGACAACCCGATCCAGACCGACGGCTTCGAGTTCGTCGAGTACGCCGCGCCCGACCCCCGGGCGCTGGGCGCGCTGTTCGAGAGCCTGGGCTTCCAGGCGGTGGCGCGGCACCGGCACAAGAACGTGCTGCTCTACAAACAGGGCGACGTCAATTTCATCGTCAATTCGGAGCCGCGCTCGTTCGCGCAGAACTTCGCGCGGCGCCACGGTCCCAGCGTCTGCGCCATGGCCTTTCGCGTCAAGGACGCCGCCTCGGCGCGCGAGAAGCTGATCGAACGCGGCGCCTGGAACGTCGAGTCGCACCCGGGCCCCGGCGAGCTCAGTATCCCGGCGATCAAGGGCATCGGCGACTCGCTCATCTATCTCGTCGACCGCTACCCCGAGAACGACTACGGCAACACGATCTACGACGTCGACTTCAAGCCCCTGCCCGGCTTCGAGGGGTTCTGGCGCGGCGATGAGGCGGCGCCGGCGGGCGCCGGCCTCGCCTACGTCGACCACCTCACGCACAACGTGCACCGCGGCCGCATGAAAGAGTGGGCCGAGTTCTACGAGCGGCTGTTCACTTTCCGCGAGATTCGCTACTTCGACATCGAGGGCAAGCTCACGGGACTCAAGTCGAAGGCCATGACCAGCCCCTGCGGCAAGATCCGCATCCCGATCAACGAGTCCTCCGACGACAAGTCGCAGATCCAGGAATACCTCGACCAGTATCAGGGCGAAGGCATCCAGCACATCGCGCTGCACGCGAAAGACATTTACCGGACAGTGGACGCGCTGCGCGCCAAGTGCGTCGAGCTCCTCGACACGCCGGACACCTACTACGAGTTGCTGGATAAACGGCTGCCGGGGCATGGCGAACCCAAAGACGAACTGAAAAAGAGGAGCATCCTCGTCGACGGCAGCCCCTCGGGCGGGCTGCTGCTGCAGATCTTCACCAAGACCATGATCGGGCCGATCTTCTTCGAGATCATCCAGAGGAAGGGCGACGAAGGCTTCGGCGAAGGCAACTTCAAGGCGCTGTTCGAGTCGATGGAGCTCGACCAGGTGCGCCGCGGCGTCCTGAAGCCGGCAGCTTAATGGGGTCTGTCCCTAATTTGCGAGGCGATTACAGCGCCGCCGCGACCGATTACTCGGTCGAACAGGACTGGAGCGCGTATACGGCCGCCGAGCACGCGCTGTACCGGCGCCTGTTCGAGCGCCAGTCGAAGTTCGTGCCGCGCTACGCCTGCCCGGAGTGGATCGACGCGATCGCCGGACTGGAAGCCTCTCAAGGCATTCCCGAGTTCGAAAAAATTTCGCGAAAACTGCGAGGCAAGACCGGCTGGGAGATCGTCGCCGTTCCCGGGCTGATTCCCGATGACGCGTTCTTCACGCATCTCGCCAACCGCAGGTTCCCGGTCACGGTGTGGCTGCGCCGGCCCGAGGAGTTCGATTACATCGTCGAGCCCGACGTGTTCCACGACTTCTTCGGCCACGTGCCGCTGCTCTTCGACCCGACCTACGCCGATCACCTGTACGAGTACGGCAAGGGCGGATTGAAGGCGATGCGCCTCGACGCGGTAAAGATGCTTGCGCGGCTTTACTGGTACACCATCGAATTCGGCTTGATGAGAACTTCTGCTGGTGTAAAAGCGTACGGCGCGGGGTTGCTTTCGTCCGGCGGCGAGCTCGCCTACTGTGTAGACGATCCGCGCCCGCGCCGGCTGCCCTTCGACCTCGAGCGCGTGATGCGCACCGAGTACCATATCGACCGCTACCAGGACAGCTACTTCGTGATCGACTCCTTCGAGCAGCTCATGCGCGAGACCGCCCCGGACTTCACGCCGATCTACGCGCGCCTGCGCGGGCTTGCATCGCTTCCGGCCGGCGCATGATCGCTCATCAGACGGGAAAGGTCCGTTCCGGCGACGTCAATATTTTCTACCGCAAGCTCGGCAATCGGGCTCTGACCCCGATTTTTATCGTGCATGGCCTGTCCTACTTCTCGTACGACTGGCTGGAGGTCGCCCAGGCTCTGGGCAGCGAGCGCGAAGTCCTTTGCATGGACATGCGCGGCTTCGGCGACTCGGAATGGAGCCGGGAGCGGGACTACTCGGTGCCGTCGATGGCGCAGGACATCGTCGCCGTCCTCGATCACGTGGCATGGAAGCGCGCGGTTCTCGTAGGCCACTCGATGGGCGGGCGCAGCACCACCTATGTCGCCGCAAAACACCCGGCGCGCGTCGCCGGGCTCGCACTCATCGACTACACCCCGGAGAACGCCCCTGCGGGCACGAAGCGCGTGTCGCACCTGGTGGCCAACGTGCCCACCCGCTTCGCCGCGCTGGAAGACGCGATGAAGTACTTCGGCGCAGCCGACCGGGAGCGCTTCGAGGCCTATCTCAAGCCGGTCGAAGGCGGCTTCGTCCTCAAGCGTGACACCTACTTCCAGAACCAGTACAAGAGCGGGCAGCGGCCGGCGCTCGGCGTCGACATGTGGCAGCTCCTCGGCGAGCTGCGCTGCCCGGTACTGTCGATGCGCGGCACGCGCTCGGACCTGTACGCCGCCGAGACGAAAGAGAAAATGCAGGCCGCCAACCCCCAAGTGCAGATTGTCGAGGTCGACGCGGGACACAATATCGCGGGCGAGAACCCGCAGGGTTTCCTCGCCGCGCTAAGGGAATGGGAAAGTCGCAATCTGTGAATACTCGCGGAATCGACCACCTCGCGATCGTCACCGACGACATGCCGGCGGCGATGGACTTCTACACGCGGGTCATGGGCTTCGCGCTGGTCCACGTGCGCCGCGTGCCCTACGAGGAGGACCGCTGGCAGCCGCCGTACGATAAGCTGCGGCATTATTTTTTCGACATGGGCAACGACTCGCTGTTCGCGGTGTTCGAGTATCCCGGCGGCCTGCCGCGGCAGGTGCGCGACCACGTGGGCGGCATGCAGCACGTCGCCTTCCATGTGCCGCCGGACAAGTTCGACGCCATGCTCGAGCAAGTGAAAAGCTGCGGCGTCGCCGTGCGTGGCCCGGTGCCGCTCGGCGGGCGGTTCTGGTCGGCCTATTTCCTCGACCCCTTCGGCACGCGCCTCGAGCTCGCCACCGACCGCAGCGGGCAGGAATGGGGCGTGGTCGAGTCGGTGCTGCAGACCGAGGAAGAGGCCCGCGCCGAGCTCGCGACGCTATTCGCCGACCCCGCCGAGATCGAGAAGTGGCTGGCTCGCATGCCGAAACGAAATCGGGCTCTGACCCCGATTTCTTGACCCCGATTTTCTAACCATGAGAGCCCTCGTTACCGGCGGCCTCGGCTACATCGGCTCGCACACCTGCGTGGCCCTTGCCGAGGCGGGGTGGGAGCTCGCGATCGTCGACAATCTCTCCAATGCCAAGCTGTCGGTGCTCGACCGCATCCGCGAGCTCACCGGCTCCGCGATTCCGTTTCACCATACCGACCTGCGCGACCGCAATGCGCTGGAAAGCGCGTTCTCCGGAGCGAGCATCGACGCGGTGGTGCATTTCGCCGGCCTGAAGGCGGTCGGCGAGTCGGTCGAGAAGCCGCTGCTCTATTACGAGAACAACGTCGGCGGCACGGTGGGCCTCCTCGAAGCCATGGCGGCGCATGGCGTGTGGCGCATGGTGTTCAGCTCCTCGGCCACCGTCTACGGCGAGCCCGAGCGCCTGCCCCTCACCGAGGATCACCCGCTGCGCCCGGCGAGCCCTTACGGCAAGACCAAGCTCGTCGTCGAGCACCTGCTCGCCGACCACGCCGTGGCGGACCGCGGATTCCATTACACGGCGCTGCGCTATTTCAACCCCATCGGCGCGCACGGCTCCGCGCGCATCGGCGAGGACCCGCGCGGCTTGCCGAACAACCTCCTCCCCTACGTCGCGCAGGTCGCCGTGGGCAAGCTGCCGAAGCTGCGCGTGTGGGGCAAGGACTACGACACGGTCGACGGTACCGGCGTGCGCGATTACATCCACGTCATGGACCTCGCGCGCGGCCACGTCGCCGCGCTCCGCTACCTCGAGAAGAAGCACCGCTCGCTTACGGTGAACCTCGGCACCGGCCGCGGCTACTCGGTGCTGGAGGCGGTGCACGCCTTCGAGCGCGCCGCCGGCAAGAAGATCCCGGTGGAATTCGCCGCGCGCCGCCCCGGCGACGTCGCGAGCTGCTACGCCGATGCCTCGCTCGCCGCGCGCGAGCTGGGGTGGAAGGCGAAGCTCGGCATCGATGACATGTGCCGCGACACCTGGCGCTGGCAGTCGCAGAACCCGGGCGGCTATCCCGACTAGAAATCGGGTCAGACCCCGATTTCTCGTACGTATAATCCCTCCCACCAACGAGGAGGGTACGCATGATCATCACCCGCATAGCGGTTGCGGCGCTCGCCGCGGCGCTCAGCCTGAACGCGTCCGCGCAGGACAAGTTCGAGGTCAAAGTCGCCGAGTTCGTGGCGCCGCAGCACTTCATGACCAAGTGGCTGGTCGCCTGGGGGGAGAAGCTCGAGAAGGCCTCCAACGGCCGCCTCGCGTTCAAGCACTTCCCGAGCGCGCAGATGGCGCCGACCCCGCAGCACTACGACCTCGCGCGCAGCGGGCAAGCCGAGGTGTCGTGGTTCCTGCACGGCGGCACGCCGGGGCGCTTCCCGCTCACCGAGATCGTCCAGCTGCCCTACATGGTCGGCAGCGCCGAGATCGGCACCAAGGTGCTGAACGACGCGGAGCTGCGCTCCAAGTACCTCGACGCCGAGCACCGCGGCGTGAAGGTGCTGCTGCTGCTCACGCACCAGCCGGGCAACGTGCACACCACCAAGAAAGCGATCCGCAACGCCGACGACCTGAAGGGCATGCGCATCCGCTTCTCCGGGCCGCCGATCCGCGACTTCATCGCCGCGCTCGGCGGCACGCCGGTCGGCGTGCAGCCCACCGAGCAGCTCGAGCAGCTGCAGAAGGGCGGCATCGACGGCACCTTCATCGACTACGGCGGCGCTGGCATCGCCTTCAAGATGGGCGGCACGCTCAAGTACTCGACGGAGATGTATTCCTACGTCTCGTCGTTCGGCATCGCCATGAATCCCGACTTCTACAAGAAGCTGCCCGCCGACCTGCGCAAGCTCATCGACGACTCGGTAAAAGGCGTGGAGAAGGAAGTCGGCGAGGGCTGGGACGCGCTCGACTCGATCGGCAAGAAGCTCCTGGTCGACGGCGGCGCCGAGCCGATCAAGCTCTCGGCGCAGGAGGCCGCGCGCTTCCGCAAGGTCGGCGAGCAGGTGCTCGAGGCGAAGCTGAAGGAGCTCTCCGACAAGAAGCTGCCGGCGCGCGAGGTGCACAAGATGATGAAGGCGCTGTCGGAAAAACACGCCAAGAGCTCGAAGAACTTCTGGCAGTGAAATGAGAAAAATGGGGGCTGTCCCCATTTTTCTGTCGCGCCTGTTCGGCACCCTCGCCGCGTTCTTCCTCGCGGCGATGATGC
>DASQGB010000370.1:0-1612 GCA_035632815.1 Burkholderiales bacterium
GGCTGGTACACGGAGCGGGTCACGCGTGGTCGGGCGGAAGCGCACGCGGCTCGTACACGGATCCCAAAGGGCCGGACGCGGCTCGGGCGATGATGCGTTTTTTCTATCAAGATCCAAAATGCTAGCGCTTCCAGCGCACCAGCAGGATGAGCGGCAGCACGACCAGCGCCGTGGCGGAGAAGGCCCAGAACGAGTCGAGGTAGCCGATCATGGAGGACTGGCGCGCGATCTCGGTCTCGATCGCGGCCAGGCTCTGCGGATCGGCGAGGTCGAGGCTGCCGCGCACCCAGGGCAGGGTCAGGGCCTCGTTGTAGCGCGAGACGTTGGGAGACAGCTCGGCGTGGCTCGCCTGCGTCATGTGCACCACCAGGAGACTGCCGCTGGGGCTGCGACGATGGCCATCGGTTACCGTTGGCGCCGCGCCCTATGGCACCGCTCGGCCGCCGCCAATTCAAGTCTCTAGGCTAAAGCCTCATGCGATGCGACGGCGTGGAGCGTCCATGGCTCGGTCCTGGGCAGGACTAATCCATTCCGCATCCTTGCCGGTACCGAAGCCGGACCCAATAAAAGGTTCCAACTGACTGTCGTTGCGATATTGCTGTACGCGGCGCAGCCGGTCTGCCCGTCGCTCCTTCCCGGCGTCAAGCGCGGCCATTTGCAGCCTCGCAATAGTGGCGCCGAGCGCCATAGCGACGACACCCAGCACGGCGAGAACCAGCCCGATGTCCAGGCCATTCAGGATCCGCATGCGCTCTACAGGCAGCCACAGCTCCGCATTCAGCTCGGCATTCATCAGCCAGGCCCAGGGAAATTCTTCCGCGGCCGGCAGAAATGAATGACCTATGAACAGGAGCACCGGAAGAAAGCCGGCGAACGCGAGCGCGGTCCCGAATAGATGGAATGCCCTTGCTCTATGCACGAACCCTGAGGTCATTTATCACTCCGTGTAGCGCTTCCACGAACCTCATTCTGGGAGTGAGCAGGTTGCGGCTCCATAGCTCGGTCGGCTGACGGGGCCCGCCTATTGGACTATTGACGATCCTTTATTGCTTGTTGCGCTAGGCTCCGTGCACCATGATCCAGGAAGTCGACCAGAAGCCCAAGCGCGCCATCGTGGCGGCCGTGCAGCTGCCCAGCGTAAGCGACATCGAGTTCGATGCCTCGCTGACCGAGCTGCGCCAGCTCGCCAAGACCCTGGGCTTCGAGGTCGGCGGCAGGTTTACGCAGAAGCGCGCCAAGTTCGACTCGACGGCGTACCTCGGATCCGGCAAGCGCGAGGAGCTGCGCGAGCTCGTACGCAACGAGCTCGAGCCTGCCGACATCGTTCTCGTCGACCACGAGATCTCCCCTTCGCAGACCTTCAACCTCGAGAAGGAGCTCGGCTGCGAGGTGATGGACCGCACCATGGTGATCCTCGAGATCTTTCACCGGCACGCGCGCTCCCGCGCCGCGCGCGCGCAAGTGGAGATCGCGCGCCTGGGCTATATGGCGCCGCGCCTGCGCGAAGCCGCCAAGCAGGCCGGGCCGAAGGACCGGGCGCGCAGCGGCACCGGCGGCCGCAGCGGCGGCGAATCGCAAGGCGAGCTCGACCGGCGCAAGATCCGCAACCGCA
>DASQGB010000371.1:0-1505 GCA_035632815.1 Burkholderiales bacterium
CAGGCACTCGCCCCAGCGCAAGCTCAGGCAGGGGAGCGCGGGCAGGGGCAAGCTGAGCACCTGCTTGCGCGCGAGGTAGATGAGCACCTCGGCCGCGCTGTCCGCGTCGAACTGCTCGAATGGCTTGCCGTTGAGCTTCACCGGCAGGAGGTCGAGCAGCGCGCCGAGCTGCTGCCGCTCGGCGGGAATGCCGAGCGCGCTGAGCTGGTTGCGCAGCGCCTCCCGAGGATAGCTGGCGAGATCCATCTTTCTTGTGAGGCATTCTAGAGTCTCGCTACGCCCCCGTCAGTCGGGTTATGCACTACAAAGCTGTCACTTGTCCCCTACAGCGCGCAGGAGAGGCCGGAGCGGCTCGCGCAGGGCGCGCACGTGCGCCTCGTGCGTTGCGACTAGCGCCTTGACCGGCAGGTGGTCGGAGGCCGCCACCGCGAGCGGCGAGCGGTGCGCTTTGAGGGCGAGCAGGGCATGTCGCGGGCGCACCCAGGCTCTGTCGAGCGCGAATAGCGGCCAGCGCGACGGGAACGAGCGCTCGTAAGGGGCCTTGCCGAGCAGCCCGTGCATCCAGCGCAGGGGCCGGCCGAGCGGCAGCCATTCGTTGATGTCGCCGAGGACCACCACGCGCTCGTGGATCGGGGTTTCCCTCAGCAGCGACAGAATCTTCTTGACCTGGTAGCGCCGTTCCGACGGCCAGAGGCCGAGGTGGGTGACGATGACGCGCACCGTTTCCCCCTCGACGTCGAGGTCCACGTCCAGGGCGTTGCGGGGCTCGCGCTTGGAGTAGGTGAAGCCCAGGCGCCGCACGTCGAGGACCTTGCGGCGGGTGATGAGCGCGTTGCCGTAGGGGCCGTCGTGGCGCTCGAGGGTCAGCCCGGGAATCGCCTGCATGCCGAGCTTGAGCGCGATGTAATCGAGGCGGTAGTCGACCTCCTGCAAGCCGATGGTGTCGCAGCCCAGCTCCTCGATCACCCCGACGATGCGCGCGGCATCGCTGCGCCCGTCGGTCCCGCGGCAGCCGTGGACGTTGTACGACGCGATGCGCAGGCAATCCGCACCGAGCTGCCCGGAGATCGCTTGCCAGTTAGCGAGACTTGCGTCCGACCGCGGCATCGGCGGACATCCGGCGTTCCATCTTCAGGAACCAGCGCCTCACCGCCCAGATGCCGGCGATGAAGACCAGCACCACGCTCCCGACCAGCCACCAGTTGACGCTGCCCGAGCCGCTGATCGCGGTCTCGATCGCGTCGCCGAACACGGTGGTCGCGAGCGTGCCGGGCAGCAGGCCGATCGCGGTGCCGAGCGCGACGTGCCAGACCTTCATGCGGATCGCCCCGGCGACGATGCTCTCGACCGCGAACGGTGCGAGCGGCACGAGGCGCAGCAGCGTCATCGCCAGCAGGCCGTGCTTTTTCAGCACCTCGATCATGCGGTCGAGCTTCGGACCGGCGATGCGGCGCACGCTGTCGCGGCGCATCTTGCGGCCGATGTAGTAGGTAACGATCGACGAG
>DASQGB010000372.1:0-2229 GCA_035632815.1 Burkholderiales bacterium
AGGTAAAGCCTTTGCATTGAAGCATTTAGGAGTATTCATGATCTATTCCTTGACCGAGCGTAAACGCATCCGCAAAAGCTTCGCGAAGCGGGCGATCGTGCAGAAAGTGCCGTTCCTCATCGCGACGCAGCTGGAGTCCTACACCGGTTTCCTGCAGGCGCACGTGGCGCCCGAAAGCCGCAGGAACGAAGGCCTGCAGGCGGCGTTCACCTCGATCTTTCCGATCGTCAGCCATTCGCAGAACGCGCGGCTCGAGTTCGTCAGCTACTCGCTGGGTGAGCCGCCTTTCGACGTGAAGGAATGCCAGCAGCGCGGCCTCACCTACGCCAGCCCCCTGCGCGCCAAGGTGCGCCTCGTGATCATGGACAAGGAAGCGCCCAAGCCGACCACCAAGGAGGTGAAGGAGCAGGAGGTGTACATGGGCGAGATCCCGCTCATGACCACTACCGGCTCGTTCATCATCAACGGCACCGAGCGCGTCATCGTGTCGCAGCTGCACCGCTCCCCTGGCGTGTTCTTCGAGCACGACCGCGGCAAGACCCACTCGAGCGGCAAGCTGCTGTTCTCCGCGCGCGTCATTCCCTACCGCGGCTCCTGGCTCGACTTCGAGTTCGATCCCAAGGACGTGGTGTTCTTCCGCGTCGACCGCCGCCGCAAGATGCCGGTGACCATCCTGCTCAAGGCGCTCGGCTATACCCCCGAGCGGATCCTCAAGGAATTCTTCGCCTTCGACAGCTTCCACATCGAGAAGGACCACGTCCTGTTCGAGGTGGTGCCCGAGCGGCTGCGCGGCGAGGTGGCGCGCTTCGACATCAACGACAAGTCCGGCAAGACCCTCGTCGCCAAGGACAAGCGCATCACGGTGAAGCACATCCGCGACATGGAGGCCGCAGGGATCAAGAGGATCACCGCGCCCGACGAGTTCATCCTCGGGCGCACCCTCGCGCACAACGTGATAGCCGCGGACAGCGGCGAGATCATTGCCAACGCCAACGACGAGATCACCGAGACCCTGCTCGCGAGGCTGCGCGAGACCGGCGTCAAGAAGGTGCAGACGCTGTTCACCAACGATCTGGACCAGGGCCCGTACGTTTCGCAGACGCTGCGCGCGGACGAGACCGCCGACATGCAGGCGGCGCGCGTCGCGATCTACCGCATGATGCGCCCGGGAGAGCCGCCGACGGAAGACGCCGTCGAGGCGCTGTTCAACGGCCTATTCTTCGCCGAGGAGCGCTACGACCTGTCGGCGGTCGGCAGGATGAAGTTCAACCGCCGCATCGGCGCGCCGTCCGAGTCGAGCTGGCAGCTGCGCTTCCGCGGCATCGCGCTCCCCAAGGAAGCCGAGGAGGAGCTGCGCGGCTACTACGGCAACGTGCCCGAGCTGTCGCTCGGCAAGGTGAGCCTGGAGGGCGTCGCAGCCGAGGCCGAGGCCCAGGCGGTGGTCGACAAGATGTTCCAGGAGCTCAAGTCCAAGGGCATCGACCGCCAAAAGCTCGAGGTTCGCATCGAGCCGCGCCTGACGCTCTCGCCGAAAGACATCGTCGAGGTCATCCGGATACTGGTCGAGCTGCGCAACGGCCGCGGCGAGATCGACGACATCGACCATCTGGGCAACCGCCGCGTGCGCTCGGTGGGCGAACTGGCGGAAAACCAGTTCCGCGCCGGGCTGGTGCGCGTCGAAAGAGCCGTGAAGGAAAGGCTGTCGCAGGCGGAATCGGAAAACCTGATGCCGCACGATCTGATCAACGCGAAGCCGATCTCGGCCGCCATCAAGGAGTTTTTCGGCTCGAGCCAGCTGTCGCAGTTCATGGACCAAACCAACCCGCTTTCGGAAATCACCCATAAAAGAAGGGTTTCTGCATTGGGACCGGGTGGCCTCACGCGTGAAAGAGCCGGATTCGAAGTGCGCGACGTGCACCCGACGCACTACGGCCGCGTCTGCCCGATCGAGACGCCGGAGGGCCCGAACATCGGCCTCATCAACTCGCTCGCGCTGTACGCGCGCACCAACAAGTACGGCTTCCTCGAGACGCCGTACCGCAAGGTGAAGGACAGCAAGGTCACCAACGAAATCAATTTCCTGTCGGCGATCGAGGAAGGCAACTACGTGATCGCGCAGGCGAATGCCACGATCGACAAGGCCGCCAAGCTGATCGACACGCTGGTGTCGTGCCGCTTCAAGAACGAGTTCGAGCTGAAGTCGCCCGAGGAAGTGCAGTACATGGACGT
>DASQGB010000373.1:0-6034 GCA_035632815.1 Burkholderiales bacterium
CGCTTCTTCATCGCGCCGCCCCTGCCTTCCGAGGCTTCCTGCAACTCGCCCGCGAGCCGCACCGTCATCGACTTCTCGCCGCGCTTCTGCGCCGCCTCGCGCAGCCAGCGCATCGCCAGCGCCACGCGCCGCACCGGCCGCACCTCGACCGGCACCTGGTAGTTCGCGCCGCCGACGCGCCGGCTCTTGACCTCGACCACCGGCTTCACGTTCTGCACCGCCTGGGTGAACACCTCGATCGGGTCCTTGCCCGACTTCGCCTTGATCGCATCGAGCGCGCCGTAAACGATGCGCTCGGCGACTGCCTTCTTGCCGCGCGTCATCAGCACGTTGACGAACTTGGCGAGCTCGACGTTGGCGAACTTCGGATCCGGCAGGATCTCGCGTTTGGGGACTTCCCGGCGGCGCGGCATGCTCTGCTCTCGCTTATGCGGACTTCGGCGCCTTGGCGCCGTACTTCGAACGGGCCTGCTTGCGGTCCTTGACGCCCTGCGTGTCGAGCGAGCCGCGCACGATGTGGTAGCGCACCCCGGGCAGGTCCTTCACCCGTCCGCCGCGGATCAGGACCACCGAGTGCTCCTGCAGGTTATGGCCTTCGCCGCCGATGTAGCCGATCACCTCGAAGCCGTTGGTGAGACGCACTTTGGCGACCTTGCGCAGCGCCGAGTTCGGTTTCTTGGGCGTCGTCGTATAGACCCGCGTGCAGACCCCCCGCTTCTGCGGCGAGCCGGCGAGCGCCGGGACCTTGGACTTGGGACGCTTGGCGGCGCGCCCTTGACGCACTAACTGATTGACGGTCGGCATGTTTATGCGGTTTTGCGCTTCCAAAATGAACCGGGCGGCCACGTTTGCTTCTCCGTAGCCGCCCCGGGGCTGAAAAAGAGGCCGGATTATAAAGAGGAAATTAGGTCAGCGCAAGGAATCCAGAGCGCCACGGAGAGTGGGTTTCATAGCTGTGTGCAGCGCAGCGGAACCCCCGGTCAGGCGGGGGGTACTAACCCCATGGTTAGGCACCAGGTTCCGGCACGAAGCCGAATCGGGCTGCAACCTCGGCACGCGCGATGTGGGGCAGCGACTCGGCCGAATCGGCATAGCGTGCCAAGTCCCGATCGTCCAAAAGCGCGATTCCACGCTCGCCTTCGGCCAGGACCGACCCTTCGTCGTCCTGAAACACCGTGCGCGCCGCGAACGGCCGGCCGCAATGGTCGAGCAGGCGCTCGCCTTCGTAGTGCACGACCAGGGGCGTATAGGCGAGAGTCACATAGACGCGCTGTGGCCCGTTCTGGAAGAACCAACGCCCCTGCGCGTCGGCCTCGTAGTTGCGAGCGATGAATTCGCGCAATGCGAGATTGCCGATTTTTTCCCCCTTGATTAGCCAGTTGCCGCGCCGGTCGAGCGAAAGCCAGCCGTAGACCGCCGGCACGTTGGGCCACTTCGCAAGGCTGCGTACGACGATCTCGTCCATGGAGGACTAGAATCCTCGGCCGGAGGAGACATGAGCGCAAGCGAGCACTATCTTCGCAAGCCCTGGCTGCAGTATTACCAGCAGGGAGTGCCGGCCAGCATCGAAGTTCCTCTGAAGAGCGTGACGCAGGCCTTCGATCAGGCCACCGCAGCCGCCGCCGAGCGTCCCGCCGTGGTTTTCTATGGCCGCAGCATCAGCTACGGCGAGCTGCGCGAGGCGACCGATCGTCTCGCCTGCGCGCTCGCCAAGCTGGGGGTGAAGAAAGGCGACCGGGTGGCGCTGTACCTGCTGAACAGCCCGCAATTCATCATCGCCTACTTCGCGGCGCTCAAGTGCGGCGCGACGGTGACGCCCATCAGCCCCGTATATACCAGCCACGAAGTGCGCTATCAGCTGGAAGACAGCGGCGCGCGGGCGGTAATCTGCCAGGACATCCTCTACGAGAAGGTGGCCAAGTCCGGCGCCAGGCTCGACCTGGTGGTAGTCACCAACGTCGGCGAGTACCTCCCGGCGCTGAAGCGACTGTTTGCGAAGAAAACTGCGGTCGCGGGAAAGGTGCACTGGCTGCAGGACCTGTTGAAGGCTTACCCGCCCGAGCCTCCTGCGGTCAGCATCGATCCGAAAACCGACCTCGCCGCGCTGCCTTACACCGGCGGCACCACCGGCAACCCGAAGGGGGTAATGCTCACCCACTACAACCTGGTCGCGGCGCAAGCCATGGGGCAGGCGACATTCTCGGTGTTCGAGCCCGGCAAGGAAGTGATTCTCGCGTTCCTTCCCTTCTTTCACATTTACGGCCAGGTCGTGATCATGCTGAACGGCCTTTGCCAGGGCAACCTGCTGGTACTGTTCACCAGCCCGGACACCGAGGCGATTCTCGAGGCGATGGAGCGTTACCGGGCGACGGTCTTCTACGGCGTGCCCACGCTGTACGAATACCTCAAGGACCACAAGGACACGAACAAGACCGACTGGCGGCGCCTCAAGCTGGTGCTCTCGGGAGCCGACACCCTGCACGAATCGACGATGAGCGGCTGGGCGAAGCGCACGGGCTCGACGATCACCGAGGGCTACGGGCTCTCCGAGACCTGCGCCACCAGTCATCTCAATCCGCTGCACCGGCCGAAGGGCGGCTCGTTCGGCTGCCCGATCCCGGGCATGCAGGCCGCGATCCTCAACCCGGAAAGCCTCGAATTCGTGCCTCCCGGCGAAACGGGCGAGCTGGTCCTCGCCGGGCCCAACGTCATGCAGGGCTACTGGCAACGCCCCGAGGACAGCGCCCGCGCTTTCGTCGAGAAAGCCGGCGTGCGCTGGATGCGCACCGGGGACATCGTGCGCATGGACGAAGAAGGCTATTTCCACTTCTACGACCGCTCGAAGGATTTGATCAAGTACAAGGGCTATTCGATCTTCGCCAAGGACGTGGAGGACGTGCTGTACGGCCACCCGCAGGTCAAGGCCGCCGGGGTGATCGGCGTGGCCGATCCGTCGGTAGGGCAGCGCATCAAGGCGATCGTGGTGCTGCAGGGCGAGGCGCGCGGCAAGGTGAGCGAAGAGGAGATCAAGTCCTACTGCAGGCAGCAGCTCGCCGAGTACAAGGTGCCGCACATCGTCGAGTTCCGCGGCGAGCTGCCGAAGACCGACGTCGGCAAAGTCTCGCGGCGCGAGCTGAGAGATGAAGCGAGCGCCTAGCGCGATGGAGCCGTCGTTCTTTGCGCTCGAGCGCATCACCAAGCGATTCGGCGGGCTCACGGCGGTCAATGCGGTCAGCTTCGGGCTGCGGCGCGACGAGATCGTCGGCCTCATCGGCCCGAACGGCGCCGGCAAAACCACTTTGCTGCGCCTGGTCACCAAGATCCTGCGGCCCGACGCGGGCCGCATCGTGTTCAACGGCGAGGACATCACCGGCCTGCGGCCGTGGGAAGTGGTCGAGCGCGGCATCGCCGGCACTTTCCAGAACACGCGGCCTTTTCGCCACCTGCCGATCGTCGCCAATGTGATGGTCCCGCTGATGGCGCCGCGCGGGCGCCGCGGCGGCGAATGGGTGAAGCGCGTCGAGGCAAAGGCGATGGACGCGCTCGAGTTCGTCGGCATCTCGGACATGGCGCTCGAACCCGCTTCGGCGCTGTCGCAGGGCGACCTCAAGCGCCTCGAGGTCGCGCGCGCCATCGCCACCGAGCCGGAGCTGCTGCTTCTCGACGAGCCGCTCGGCGGCCTCAATCCGGCGGAGTCGGAGCTCCTCGCCAAGTCGATCCGCCGGCTGCACAAGGGCGGTCGCTTCGGGCGGCTGCATTCGGAGGGGCCGGCGGTGCTGATGATCGAGCACAAGCTGAAGGAGCTGATGGCGATCGTCGACCGCGTCATCGTGGTCGACTACGGCGAGATCATCGCCGACGGCCCGCCCGCTGAAGTCGTCAAGAACCCGAAGGTCATAGAAGCCTATCTAGGAACCGCGCATGCCACTGCTTGAGGTGAGGAACCTTAGCGTGCGCTACGACAAGGCGCAGATCCTGAACGGCGTCTCGCTCGCGGTCGATGCCGGCGAGCTGGTCGGCCTGGTCGGGCCCAACGGCGCCGGCAAGTCGACGCTGCTGCGCGCGATCTCCGGACTGGTGCGCTTCGAGGAGCGCATGAAGCGCGGCACCTCGGGCGACATCGTGCTCGAGGGCGAGGTGCGTTTCGCGGGACAACGCATCGACGCGCTGCCGGCGCACGAGATCCGCATGCGCGGGCTGGTGCATTGCCCGGAGCGCAGGCGCCCGTTCCGCGAGCTCACGGTGCTGGAGAACCTGCTGGCCGGAGCTTTCCTGTCGTCGGACAAGAATGAAACCCAGAGGCGGCTCGAGCACGCGTTCGCGCTGTTTCCAAGATTGTCCGAAAGAAAGAACCAGATCGCGGGCACGCTGTCGGGCGGCGAGCAGCAGATGCTCGCCACCGCGCGCGCCCTGATGTTCGAGGCAAAGCTGCTGGCGATCGACGAGCCTTCGCTCGGCCTCGCGCCCAGGATACGCGAGGAGCTGTTCGCGGCGATCGGCCGCATCCACGCCGAAGGCGTCGCGGTGCTGCTGGTCGAGCAGGAAGTCGCCCAGGTGTTCCGCATGGCCGGCCGCAACTACGTGTTGTCGCAGGGCCGCATAATCGCCGAGGGCAGCGCGCGCTCACTGATGACCGACGAGACGCTGCGCGCCGGGTACCTCGGCCTGTAATGCAGCGGCGCACAGCCGGCAGGCATTGCGCCAGGCGCCGTTTCTCTGCTTGCAGCGCGGGCATTGCGTCTCGACCTTGTCGCGCACCCACGGCGCCAGGCCGCGCGGCATGAACAGCAGCACCAGCAGCACGATCACCGCGAAGATCAGCAGGCGCAGCTCGCCGAACGCCCTGAAGCTGCCGAGCCATTCGGTCAGCGGGTACAGGATGAACACCGCCGCCACGGGGCCGTAGATGGTGGCGACGCCGCCGAAGATGCCCCAGATCACCACCTGGAAGGACAGCGCCACTTCCAGGCTCGAAGGCCCGGCGACGCGCAGATAGTGCGAGAAGAGAGCGCCGGCGAAGCCGGCCGCCGCGGCCGAGATCGCGAACACGGCGATCTTGTAGCGCGGGGTATTGATTCCCGAGGCGCGCGCGGCGACCTCGTCGTCGCGAATCGCATGCAGCACGATGCCGAACCTGGAATCGGCGAGCGCCCACAGCCCGAACACGATCGCCAGCATCGAGATCGCCGCGACGTAGTAGTTGCCGGTTGGCGTGGGCATCAGCCGGCGCAGCCCGGAAATGCCCAGCTCGCCGCCCGAGAAGTCGGGAAAAGCGAACAGCAGCCCGAGCGCGATGAGCGGGAGCGCGAGGGTGGCGAGCGAAAGGTACGATCCGCGCAGCCGCAGGCACAGGTAGCCGACCAGGAAGCCGAACAGCGCCGCCACCGCCGCGCCCGCCCAGATCGTCACCCACGGCGTAATGCCGAGCTTGAGCGACAGCAGGGCCGAGGTATACGCGCCGGCGCCGAAGAACAGCGCGTGACCGAAATTGACCTGCCCGGTGTAGCCTGCGAGCAGGTCCCAGCTCGCCGCGTAGATGGCGAAGATGCAGGTCATCGTCAAGATGCGCAAGACATAGGGATCGCCGTAGGCGAGCGGCAGCGCAAGCAGCGCGATCACCCAGGCGAGCACCAGCGTGCGCGAAGGCAGTATCAAGATCTCGTTCGCCAGCTCGGCCCACGCGCGCCGCAACCAATACATCAGCGCTCTTCCTCGAAGGCCACGCCGAACAGGCCTTCCGGCCGCGCCAGCAACACGATCACCATGATGAGCAGCGCCACCGCGCCCTTGAGATACGCGCCCGCGGGCAGCGCGAACACGGTAATCGCCTCGACGTAGCCGATGATGAGGGCGCCGATCAGGCTGCCTTTCAGGCTGCCCAGCCCGCCCAGCACCACGATGGCGAGCATCGTGACCAGCGGCGCGAGCCACATGAACGGGTCGACCACGTACACCGGCGCCACCACCACGCCGGCCACCGCCGCCAGCGCTACCGAGATCGCGACCGAGATCATCGCGACGCGATTGACGTTCA
>DASQGB010000374.1:0-3813 GCA_035632815.1 Burkholderiales bacterium
CTCGGACGCTCGGCCGGTGCGTCGCACAGCTGCAGGTAGCGGAATCTTTCTTTCGGCAAGTCCTTCAGCTCATCGAGCCGGTTGTCGGCCCGGAAGAAATGGATCGCATCGATCAGCAGGGCGCTGTTCCTGCGGCCGGCCTGGTCCAGGATGCGCTTCGCGTGCGCGACGGTCGAGACATCGACCCAAGGCATCGGCTCGAGGTTGGCGCTCAGTCCATAGCGGGCCGCGAGTTCGCAGAGCTGGCCGAAGGTCTCGGTCAGGCGCGATTCGTCGGGGTCGGCGCCGTGCACCAGAAGCTCGCTCGCGCGAAGGCGCGCCGACGCGGCAAGCACCGGCTCGAATTCAGCCACCCTGGTCTCGGGAGCGAGGCGGAACACCTCGACGTCCAGCACGCGCACCCCGCTGTCGGCAATGCGCCTCGCGGTCTCGCGCTCGTCGAAAGGCGGCAGGGTCTGCTGCGCCACCGGGATCAGCCGCAGCCCGACGCAGTCGTATCCCGCGTCGGCCGCCGCCGAGACCTGCTCGTGCGGCGCGAGCTCCTTGACCGTAAGCGCCGCAAGCCCGATCGGCCGGCTCATGCTGCGGCGGCTTTCCCGGTGATTGGCGCCGTGGGCATGCGGGCATCGCCGACTTCCAGCACGAAGCTGAACCCCAGGGCGTAGGAGCCGTCGCTGCGCCTGGCATAGTTGCCGATCAGCGCCTTCGTCACGCCGAACTGGCTGTCGGTATGCAGGTGGGGGTCCTCCGGGTCGTAGACCTGGGAAGCGATGGTCTTGAAGCCCGGCTTGTGGATGAGGAAATGCAGGTGCGCCGGCCGCATGTTGTGCCGCTGCTGGGCGCGCAGCAGGGCTCCGGTGGGCCCGTCGGTCGGCACCGGATAGCCGGCCGGCTTGATGCTGCGGAAAGCGAAAGACCCGTCGGCACCGGTCACGAACTTGCCGCGCAAGTTCATGTCGGCCTGCGCCGGGTCCTGGTTCTCGTAGAGCCCGACGGTGGAGGAATGCCAGACGTCCACTTCCGCGCCTGCAACAGGAACATTCCTTTCATCCAAGACCAATCCTTTGAAGACCAGCGCCGGCCCCGGCGTCGGCGAGCGCAGCAGCGATGCGCCGTTCTCGCAGCGGGGCGCACCCGCCCGGTAGAAGGGCCCGAGATTGTTGGCTTGCGTAGGCCGCTTGCCGTTCGCGCCGTTGTTTAGCAGGCATACGAGGTTCGACACGCCGAGTGCGCCCGACAGCAGCATCGCCTCGTTATGGCTCGGCGTGGTTTTCTGCCCGATCGCGTTGATCAAGCCGATCGCGGCCTGGAATTCCCTTTCGGTGAGGCGCACCTCGCGCACGAACGCATGCAGATGCGCGACCAGCGCCGAAAGGATCTCCTTCGTGCGCGCATCGGGCGTGCGATGCATCTCGTCGAGCACCGCTCGGGTGACGTCCTGCTGGTTTTCGATGATCATGAGACGAGCTTCCGGAAATGGGCATCCATTCTCGCCGCATCGGCGTCCAGCCCGGTGAACAGCCTGAAACCGCCGATCGCCTGCCCGACATTCATGTGCCCGCCGTCGGCAGTGGCGCAACCGATGCGCCGGGCCGCCTTCAGCAGCGGCGTCTCGAGCGGCGTATAGACGATGTCCGAGACCCACATCGTGCGCCTGAGCAGTTCCTCCGGGAGCGGCATGCCGGGCATTCCCGCCATTCCCGTCGGCGTCGCATGTATAAGGCCGCTTGCACCGTTCAACGCTGCGTGCAGGTCCGCGCTCGCGCTGGCGCGGCTCCCGTCGAGGTGATGGTTGAGTCGTTTGGCCAGCGCAGCGGCGCGCGCGGCGTCCCGGTCGAAGATGACGAGTTGCGCGGCGCCCAGGCGCAGCACTGCGTCCGCGCACGCCGAGCCCGCCCCGCCGGCGCCGAGAAGCACGACGCGTGACAGGTCGGCCTTGGGCAGCGCGCGGCGGAAGCCCCAGCTCCAGCCCGAACCGTCGGTGTTGTGGCCGATGAGACGGCTGCCCTCGTGCACGACCGTGTTCACCGCACCGATCGCGCGCGCTTCCTCAGACAACGCATCGAGAAGCGGGATGACGGACTGCTTGCACGGATAGGTGATGTTCAGGCCGGCGAAGCGCATGACGCGCACCGCCTCGATTAGCGTCGGCAGGGCGTCCGCGCCGCGGCTCGAGGCGTCGAGGTCGATGAGCTGGTAGTGAAGGCGCAGGCCGTGATGGCGCGCCTCTTCGGTCTGCAGCGCGGGCGACAGCGAGCGCTGGATGCCCGCGCCGATCAGGCCGCACAGGATCGCCTTCACACGCCCCCGCGCCCAGTCATGGCTTGTCTCGGGAAGTAAGGGAAAAGGCGGGGCGGTAAAACCCCTCGATGCGCGCAGGCAAGGCGCCCTGCGATGCGAATATGTCGGCTCGCAGCTCGTTCGCCACCACCGCCTTCACTGCCTCGACATCGTAGCCACCGATCAGCAGTATCGCGTCTGCGGCCGCATCTTTACCGCGGATTTTCTGCTCGGTGGTCGGCGCCGGACCGGTCACCGAACGAGACTCGAGCAAGTGCGCGCCGGTCAGGCCCTTGCGTTCCGGCAGCGCGGGCAGCGCATCCGTGGCCAGCCATTTGGAGACGGATCTGCCCCGGCCCGGCGCGGGCGAAAAGCGGATGGTGGCCAGGGCATTCGCTATCCCGCCGCCGAAGCTGGCGCGAACACGGCACAGGCTTCTCACCATGTTGCGATGATGCGGCATCATTTTTCGCGACCAGGCGGTGGGACTGTTCAGGCGCTCGAGGTACGCCCCGCCCGTGATCGTGGCCAGGCGCACTGCTTCATAGAGAATGAAATAGGACGGCTCGCCGGAAAAAGCGATCCAGCGCGTCCCGCGCAGGAAGCCCGGGATGCCGAGACGCTCGGGCATGTGCTCGTGCGAATGCCAGTCCTCGAACTCGGTTTTCATTTCCGGTGCGATATCCCACCACATGGCGACCGCAGCCTTGCCCAGCATCTCAGCCCTTGTATCCCAGCAGCCGGGGTAGGAAGAGCACCAGATCCGGCACGAGGGTGATCAGCGCCAGCGCGCCGATCATGACGTAGAGGAACGGCATCACGTCCCGAACCAGGTCCCTGAGCGGCACTTCCGCGATCTTCACCATCATGAAGAGCAGCAGCCCGTAGGGCGGGGTGATCAGCCCGATCATGATGTTGACCACGGCGACGACGCCGAAATGCACCGGATCGATGCCGAGCGCCTGGGCGGTGGGCAGCAGCACGGGAACGATAATCAGCAGGATCGTGGTGCCCTCGAGGAAGCAGCCGAGGACGAGCAGCACGAGGTTGGCGACCAGGAGGAAGGTGAGCGGCGAGAGCTCGTAGGCCTTGAGCATCGCCGCCAGGGTCTTGGGGATGTTCTCGACCGTAATGACGTAGTTGAAGACCAGCGCCCCGGCGATCAGCATGCCGATCGAGATCGTGATGCGTGCGCTCTTTGTCAGCGAGACGTACACGTCTCCCCAGCCGATGCTGCGGTAGATGAGCGCGGAAGCGAGCAGCGCGTAGAGCGCCGCGACCGCCGCGGCCTCGGTCGGCGTGGTGATCCCGCTGTAGAGGCAGCCAAGGAGGATCACCGGCATCAGCAGCGCGGGCAACGCCTCCCACGTGACGCGCGGCAGCTCGCGCAGCGGCACGGGCGCTTCCACCGGAAAGTTGCGCCGCCTTGCAATGAACGCGATCAGACCCATCTGCACCGCGCCGAGGAGCAGCCCCGGGATTACGCCGCCGAGGAACAGGTAGCCGATGGAGGTGTCGGAGACGAGCGCGTAC
>DASQGB010000375.1:0-19203 GCA_035632815.1 Burkholderiales bacterium
CGATCATGCTGATCGCCGGCGTGAACGAGCTGTGGGGCTTCGACACCTTCGGCGAGGCGCGGGTCCGGCTGCGGCAGGCGCTCCTCGCGTCGAGCTTCGATCTGGTCGCCGCGTTCGCCCTCGCGGTGCTCGGCTGGCAGCGGATCAAGGTCGCCATCGACCGCCGGCTCGAGGTGCGCGAGGTTGGCGGGGTGCGCGTCGAGCCGAGCCCGAGGCTGAGGACCCTGCTGCCGCTCACGCGCAAGTTCCTGGTCACCGTGCTGATCGTGATGACCGCGATGCTCGTTCTGTCGGGGCTGGGGGTGAACATCGGCCCGCTGCTCGCCGGCGCCGGCGTGGTCGGCCTCGCGATCGGCTTCGGCGCGCAGACGCTGGTGCGCGACATCATCACCGGCGTGTTCTTCATCATGGACGACGCGTTCCGCGTCGGTGAATACATCCAGAGCGGCGACTACAAGGGAACGGTCGAGGCTATCGGCCTGCGCTCGATCAAGCTGCGCCACCACCGCGGCCCGATCTTCGTCGTGCCCTTCGGCGAGCTGCGCGCGGTGCAGAACCTGAGCCGCGACTGGGTCATCGACAAGCTCACCATCGGCATCACGTACGACAGCGACCTCGACAAGGCGAAGAAGCTGATCAAGAAGATCGGCCAGGAGCTCGCGCAGGACCCCGAGCTCGCGCCGCACATCCTCGAGACGCTGAAGATGCAGGGCGTCGAGGAGTTCGGCGACTACGCCATCCAGGTGCGCATGAAGATGATGACCAAGCCGGGCGAGCAATTCGTCATCCGCCGCCGCGCCTACGCCATGATCAAGAAGGCCTTCGACGCCAACGGCATCAAGTTCGCCTCCCCCACGGTCCAGGTCTCGGGCGGCGCCGACGCGGCGGCTGCAGCCGCCGCGGTGATCAGATAGTCATTACGCTGCGGCGGTAGAACTTCAGCTCCTCGATCGACTCGAGGATGTCGGCGAGCGCCTCGTGCTTGCCTTCCTTGGCGAAGCCCTTCAGCGCATCGGGCTTCCAGCGCCGCACGATCTCCTTCAGCGTCGAGACGTCGAGGTTGCGGTAGTGGAACCAGGCCTCGAGCTGCGGCATCCAGCGCGCGAGGAAGCGCCGGTCCTGGCAGATGGAGTTGCCGCACATCGGCGAGCCGCCCTGCGTCGCGTGCTGCGACAGGAACTCGATGGCGAGCCGCTCGGCCTGCGCCTCGTCGAGCCCGGAAGAGCGCACGCGCTCGATGAGGCCGCTCTTCTTGTGCACGCTGCGGTTCCACGAGTCCATCGCCTCGAGCACCGCGTCGGGCTGGTGGATCACGAGGAGCGGGCCTTCGGCGACCAGGGCGAGCTGCGCGTCGGTGACCAATACCGCGATCTCGATGATGCGGTCGGAGTCGGGCTGCAGCCCGGTCATCTCCATGTCGATCCAGACGAGGTTGTTCGGATCGGCAGACATGCTTTATTCTCTCATGGCGTGACTAGCACATTTACCTGGGTATTCCTTGCCGCGGTCGCGCTCGCCACGATGACGCGGCTGTGGCTCGCGCAGCGCCAGATCCATCATGTGCGGGCGCATCGCGGCGCCGTGCCAGCGCTGTTCGCCGAATCGATTCCGCTCGCTTCGCACCAGAAGGCCGCCGACTATACCGTCGCGAAATCCAGGCTGGGAATGGTCGATACCCTGCTCGACGCGGCGATCCTCCTTATCCTCACCCTCGGCGGCGCTCTGCAGTGGCTGTCGGGCCAGTGGGAGCGGATCGTGCCTTCGAGCTCGCTGTGGCACGGTACCGCGCTCATCCTCACGGTGTTGTTCCTGCGTGGACTGCTCGGGCTGCCGCTTGGCGTCTATCGCATCTTCGGTATCGAGGAGCGCTTCGGCTTCAACCGGATGACGGTGCGGCTGTTCGTGACCGACCTCGTCAAGCAGGTATTGGTCGGCATCGCGCTCGGCGTGCCGCTCCTGCTGGTCGTGCTGTGGCTGATGCAGGCCGCCGGGCCGCTGTGGTGGCTCTACGCGTGGCTGGTGGTCGCCGCCTACTCGGCGTTCCTGCAGATGATCTATCCGGCGGTCGTAATGCCGCTGTTCAACAAGTTCTCCCCGCTCAGCGACCCGGCGCTCGCCGAGCGCGTCGAGCGGCTGCTCGCGCGCTGCGGCTTCCGCTCGCGCGGGCTGTACGTAATGGACGGATCGAAGCGCTCGTCCCACGGCAATGCGTTCTTCTCCGGATTCGGCGCCGCGAAACGCATCGTGCTGTTCGATACTCTGGTATCCCGCCTGCAGCCCACGGAAGTGGAAGCAGTGCTGGCGCACGAACTGGGTCACTACAAGCTGCATCACATCGTGAAGGGCATGCTTATCAGCTGGGGGTTCAGCTTCGTGATGCTGTGCGTGCTGGGTCTGGTTTCGGGCCAGGCATGGTTCTATGAGGGGCTCGGCATGCAGACGCAAAGCCTGCCGGTGGCGCTGCTATTGTTCATGCTGGTCCTGCCCGAGTTCACCTTCTTCATGCAGCCGCTGCTCAGCCTGTTTTCGCGCAAGAACGAGTTCGAAGCCGACCGGTATGCCGCGCAATATGCAAGCCCCGGCGAGCTGGTGAGGGCGCTGGTCAAGCTCTACAACGATAATTCGGCCACGCTGACGCCGGACCCGCTGCACTCGGCGTTCTACGACTCGCATCCCCCGGCCGCCATCCGCATCGCGCGCCTGAGGACCATATGACGGAGCTCGCCAAGCGCAAATGCAAGCCCTGCGAGGGCGGCACCGCGCCCTACACCGAGGCGCAGGCGAAGGACCTGCTGCGCCAGCTGAAGGGCTGGATCGTGGAGGACGGCAAGCTCGCCAAGGTCTACCCGTTCACCAACTACTACCAGACGATGGCGTTCGTGAACGCGCTCGCCTGGATCTCGCATCGCGAGGACCACCACCCCGACCTTGCGGTCGGCTACAACAAGTGCCGCGTCGAGTACTCGACGCACGCCATCGGCGGCCTGTCGGAGAACGACTTCATCTGCGCCGCCAAGTGCGACGCGCTGTATAGCCTTTGAAGCGGGTTTACAGCTCGTTCAGCCTGATCGCCGTGCACCACGCGAAGAACGTCCTGCAGGCCGAAGGCATCGACTCGATCGTGAAGAACGAGATCCTCTCCTCCGCCATGGGCGAGCTGCCGCCGGCCGAATGCCAGGCCGAGGTCTGGGTGCCGGAACCGGACGCGCAGCGCGCCGAGATCGTCCTCAAAGAGGCCTTTACCTCGAAAGGCGGTGCGGCGTGGACCTGCGGCTCGTGCGGCGAGACTTCCGAACCGCAGTTCACGCAATGCTGGTGCTGCCTCAGGCCTCGGCCGTCGTCGGGTCGATGATCGCGCGCACGCGCGACACCTTGTTGCAGGGGAAGCCGCCGCACTTGGCGTGCTCCTCGATCAGCTTCGGCGAGGGCGCGTTGTAGACGCAGTAGAGCTTGTCGTCGACGACGTAGCTCTGCACCCACTGGATCTTCGGCCCCAGCGTGCCGAGGATCCCCACCGACTTCTCCGAGATGGCGCGCAGCTCCTCGGGGCGCAGCTTGCCCGCGCCGGGCAGCTCCCGCTCGATCACGTATTTCGGCATAACCGTGCTCCTCCTTTTGACATACCGCCGGTATGTAGATAGCATACCGCCGGTATGGAAGTCAAGCCCGAGCTCAACGCCCGCGCCGCGCAGGGCGAGGCGACCGAGAAGGCGCTGCGCCGCCACGCGCGCAAGCTGTTCTCGCAGAAGAGCTATGCCGCCGCCGCCACCGACGAGCTGGTGCGCCGCGCGCGCGTCACCAAGGGCGCGCTGTACCACCACTTCGCCAACAAGCAGGAGCTCTACCGCGCGGTGGTCGAGGACATGGAGCGCGAGCTGGTCGAGCGCATCGAGGCAGCCGCGGCCGGCCAGCGCGACCCGTGGCGGCGGCTGCGCGCCATGTGCCGCGCCTACCTCGACGCCTGCAGCGACCCCAGCACGGCGCGCATCCTGGTGCTCGAGGCGCCGGTGGTGCTGGGCTGGAAGACCTGGTGCCAGCTCGAGCAGGAGAACGAGGTGGCCTCGTTTGCGCGCTGCCTGGGCGAGGTAGTGCAGCCGCCCGAGACCATGGCACGAGTGGTGCTGGGCGCGCTCAACACCGCCGTGCGCGTCATCGCCACGGCGGAAGACGCCGCGGCGGCGCGCTCGCAAGTGGATCAGACGATCGACCGCCTGCTGACGGGCCTGCGCTCAGCCTGAAAGGCGGGCGATCGCGAGCAGCACCAGCACGACGACCCAGACCACGGTGGCGCGCCACAGCAGTCCGACCGCGCTGTCGAGAAAAGGCCCGTCGGCGGGCTCGCCCACGCCGAGCTCGGGCCGCGGCTGCATGCCGTCGACCTCCTGCACCGGCATGCCCAGGCGCACGCCCATCGCGCCCGCGCCGGCGGCGAGCACGATGCCGGCGTTGGGATCGGCCCAGCTGCGCGCCTGGGTGCGCCAGCAGTAGACCGCGTCCTCGAAGTCGCCGACGATGGCGAAGGCCGCGGCGCTCAGCCGCACCGCCGGCCAGTCGAGCACGTAGAAGGCGCGCTGCGCGAGCTGGCCGAAGGCGCCCATCTCCTTCCAGCGCGAAGCGAGGTAGGCCGCGAGGCGGTACAGGACCGCGCCGCTCGGCCCGGGCAGCAGCAGGTACCACAGCAGCACTGCGAACACGTGCCGGTGCGACGCGAGCAGCGCCTCCTCGATCGCGAGGCGAATGACTTCCTCGCGCGTGCGCACCACGCCCGAGGCGCCGCGCCAGGCCTCGAGCTGCGCTCGCGCGCGCTCGATGTCGCCCGACTTCACCGCTAGCTGGATGTCGGTGAAATGGTGGCTGAACTGCCGGAAGCCGAGCGTGAGGTAGAGCACCGCAATGTTGAAGAGAAGCGCGAGCACCGCGCTCACTGCCGCGAGCAGGTAGTGGACCACGACCGCCAGGATGACCGGCGGCAGCACCCCGACCAGCCAGGCGATCGCGCCGTGGCGGCGCTCGCCGCCGTTGAAGGTCCGCTCCAGCCAGCCCGCCCACGCCGCAAGCGCCGCTTGCACGCCCTTGCGCTCGCCGAGCGGGCGCCACTGCTCGATGACCAGCGCGGCGATGATGGCCAGTACGCTCATGCCAGCATTCTATAAAGGTTCACCACCATGCCCGCCGTCGCCCCCCAGATAGTCCGTTTGCCGTACTCGATCACGTAGTAGCCGACGGTGCGGCCGGCGAACTCTCGCGTCTGGCGCTGGTGGTTGCGCGCATCGAGCAGGAAGGCGAGCGGCACCTCGAACACGTCGTCGACCTCGCGCGGGTCGGGCACCAGCGCTAGCGGCGGCGTCAGCAGGCCGATGACCGGTGTGACGCGGAAGCCGGTGCGCGTCAAGTAGTCGGGCATGCGCGCGAGGATCTCGACGCTGTCCGGGCGCAGGCCGATCTCCTCCTCGGTTTCGCGCAGCGCGGTGAACTCCGGACTGGCATCGCCGGGCTCGGCTCGGCCACCGGGGAAGCTCACCTGCCCCGAGTGCTTCTTGAGGTGCGGGGTGCGTTGCGTGAAAAGCACCGTCAGCTCGTCGGGGTGCTGGACGATAGGGACCAGCACCGAGGCGGCGGTGACCGCGGCCTCGTCCCTGCCGACCTCGTCGTCGCCGTATACTGAGAACGCCGGCGGGGTCTGGCGTTTCAGCCGCTCCCTGAGCCCGGCAACATCCAGATTCATCGCAGGAGAACCGCCATGAAGCATATCGCGCTCGCCGCAGTCCTCGCCCTGGCCAGCACCGCTGCCCTGGCTGACAATTGCCCGGCCGACATGAAGGCGATCGACGCCGCGCTGCCCAAGGCCAAGCTCAGCACCGCGCAGGCCGACGAAGTGAAGAAGCTGCGCGCCGACGGCGAGCAGTTCCACAAGTCCGGCAAGCACGCCGAGTCGATGGCCGCCCTCGGGAAAGCCAAGGGCATCCTCGGCCTCAAGTAGCCCGACCCCTCAAGGCACCAGGACGATCGAGCCGGTCGTCTTGCGTCCCTCGAGGTCGCGGTGCGCCTGCTGCGCGTCCGCGAGCTTGTATTTCTTCGTGGTCTCGATCTTCACTTTTCCGGACCTCACCACGTCGAACAGCGCGTTCGAGCGATCGACCAGGTCGGAGCGCGCGGCGATGTACGTGGCGAGGGTCGGCCGCGTGACGTAGAGCGAGCCCTTCGCCGACAGGATGCCGAGGTTCACCGGCGCCACCGGCCCCGAGGCGTTGCCGAACGAAACGATCAGCCCGCGCGGCCGCAGGCAGTCGAGCGAGCCCTCCCAAGTGGCTTTTCCGACCCCGTCGTAGACCACCGGCACGCCCTTGCCGTCGGTCAGCGCCTTGACGCGCTCGACGAAGTTTTCCTTGCTGTAGTTGACCGTGTGCGCGACGCCGTGCGCCTTCGCGAGCGCGGTCTTCTCGTCGGAGCCCGCGGTGCCGATGGTCGTGACCTCGAGCGCTTTGAGCCACTGGCTGGCGATGAGCCCGACGCCGCCGGCCGCGGCGTGCCACAGCACCGTCTCGCCCTTCTTTACCGGATACGTGGAGTGGATGAGATAGTGGACGGTGAGGCCTTTCAGCATCATCGAGGCGGCCTGCTCGTCGCTGACGCCCTGCGGCAGCTTGACCATGCGGTCGGCGGGCACCAGGCGTACCTCGCAATACGAGCCCGGCAGCCCGGTGTAGGCGACGCGGTCGCCTTTCTTCAGGTCGTTGACGCCGCCGCCGACGGCGTCGACCACGCCCGCGGCTTCGTTGCCGGCCACCGCCGGCAGCTGCATCGGATACAGGCCCGAGCGCTGGTAGGTGTCGACGAAGTTCACGCCGATCGCGGTGTGCCGGATGCGCACCTGTCCGGGACCGGGGTCGCCTACCGCAATGTCGTCGACCTGCAGTACTTCGGGACCGCCCTGCTTGTGATAACGCACTGCCTTGGACATTCGGATCTCCTGGTGAAAAGCTACGGGTCCTTCTTGGGCGGCTCGGTGCCAGCGCGCATCGCCTGCAGCGCGGCCTTCTGCAGCTCGAGCCCGGAAATCGAGAACTTGATCATGTTGAGGTTCATGGTGAGCCAGGCCTCGACCGAGCGCAGGTCGGCGATGCGCTTCTCGACCTCGGCGGGATCGAAGGTCGGCACCGCCAAGCCGGGCAGCGGCACGCCGAGCGGCCCCCACAGGCGGCGGAACATCTCGAAAGGGTCCTGCGGCGGCGCCTGATCAGCCATAGGCTATTCCTTCGGGCGGCTCGAAAAACTCCTTCACCTCGGCCTCGCGGCTGAGGGTGTCCTGGTAGCCGAGGTCGATGAGCGCGCGGCAGTACGAGCGCTCGAACAGCAGGTAGCTCGCGAGGTTCGAGCCCGAGCGGTTGAGCGCGCCGGTCGGGCGCAGGATGAAGCGCACGCTGGCGGGCAGCTCGTGGACGAAGCGCGCCGCGATGCGCTCGAGCGGCTGCGAGGGCGCGATGAACAGCACTTTCACCGCCCGCAGCTGCAGCCCCGATCCGCCGAGCTTCTCCGGCGCAATCAGCCTGACGGTGCGGTTGATGCGCTCGAGCCGCTCGATGTCGACCATCAGGCTGTCGAGGAAGATGCTGTTCAGCGCGTGGCCGGCGACCTGGGCGAGCGAGGGGTAGACATTGGAGCGCGCGCGGTTCTGCTCATCGGTCTGGCGGCCGGTGCCGACGATCAGCACCCGGTCGGCGCCGAGGTGCAGCGCCGGGCTGACCGGGGCGATCTGGCGCATCGAGCCGTCGCCGAAGTACTCGCGGTGCAGCTTCACCGCCGGGAAAATGAACGGCAGCGCCGCCGAGGCGAGCAGGTAGTCGAGCTTCAGCGTGACGGCGGCGCCGATGCGCTGGTTGCGCTCCCAGGCCTCGATGCCGCTGCCGCCCTGGTAGAACGACACGCTCTGGCCGCTGGTGTAGCCCGACGCGGTGACGCACACCGCGTACAGCGCGCCCGAATCGATATGGGTTTGAATCTTCTGAAAGTCGAGATTCCTCGCGAGCATCTGCGCGAGCGGCGCGTTGTCGAGCAGCGAGACCGGGTTCCTGCGCGAGATCAGCATCATCGAGGCGAGCCAGCGCGCGCCCGAGCGCAGGATGTGCCAGGGGTCGGTGTGGTAGATGTCGCGGCAGTGCATGTGCTCCCACACCTCGAGCATGCTGGCGACGCCGCGCGAGAAGTCGTCGGCCTGCACCGCGAGCGAAGCCACGTTGATCGCGCCCGCCGAGGTGCCGCACAGGATCGGGAATGGATTCTTCACCGGGTTGCCAAGGATGTCGCGCACCGCCTTGACCACGCCGACCTGGTAGGCGGCGCGCGCGCCGCCGCCGGTCAGCACCAGCCCGGCGCGCGGCTTCATGCGGCTCGCCGGGAACGGCGCGACGTTGCTCGCAGCTTTCTCCATTCTAGAAAAGGCTTTGCTCTTGACCCCGTGGCGCGTTGGCGTCGGCCACCGCCAGCGCGGTCATGTTGACCAGCCGCCGCACGCTCGCCGACGGCGTGAGGATATGCACCGGGCGCGCCGCGCCCAGGAGCATCGGCCCGATGGTCACGCCGCCGCCCGCCGCGGTCTTCAGCAGGTTGAACGAGATGTTGGCCGCGTCGAGCGTCGGCATCACCAGCAGGTTCGCCTCGCCGCGCAGCTTGGTGCGCGGGAACACGCGCAGGCGGATCTCCTCCGACAGCGCGGCGTCGCCGTGCATCTCGCCGTCGATCTCCAGGTCCGGCGCGTGGCTGCCGATCAGCGCGAGCGCCTTGCGCATCTTGCGCGCAGACGGGATGTTGACCGAGCCGAAGTTGGACGCCGAGAGCAGCGCGACCTTCGGCGCGATGCCGAAGCGGCGGATCTCCTCGGCGGCAAGCAGCGTCATCTCGGCGATCTGCTCGGGATCCGGGTCGGGCATCACGTAGGTGTCGCAGATGAACACGGTGCGCGTGGGCAGCATGATCGCGTTCATCGCCGAGTAATTGCGCACCCCGGGCCGCAGGCCGATCACCTGGTCGATATAGCGCAGGTGCAGCGTGTGCATGCCGAAGGTGCCGCACAGCATGCCGTCGGCCTCGCCCTTGTGGATCATCATCGCGCCGATCAGCGTGTGCGTGCGGCGCATCTCGATGCGCGCGAACTCCGGCGTGACGCCCTTGCGCTCGGTAAGCGCGTGGTATGTGGTCCAGTAGTCGCGGTAGCGCGGGTCGGACTCCGGGTTGACGAGATCGAATTCCTTGCCGGGGCGCACCCGCAGGCCGAGGCGCTCGAGCCGCTGCTCGATCACCTGCGGCCGGCCGATGAGCGTCGGCTTGGCAAGGCCCTCGTCGACCACGATCTGCACCGCGCGCAGCACGCGCTCGTCCTCGCCCTCGGCGTAGACGATGCGCCGCGGCGAGGCCTTCGCGGCGCTGAACAGCGGCTTCATGATCAGGCCGGACTGGTAGACGAACTGCTGCAGCGACTGCTGGTAGGCGTCAAAGTCGGCGATCGGCCGCGTCGCGACGCCCGAGTCCATGGCCGCCCTCGCCACCGCCGGCGCGACGCGCGCGATCAGGCGCGGGTCGAAAGGGCGCGGGATGATGTAGTCGGGCCCGAAGCTGATCGACTCGATGCCGTAGGCGAGCGCGACCTGCTCGGAGGTCTCGGCCTGGGCGAGCTCGGCAATGGCGCGCACCGCGGCGAGCTCCATCTCGAGCGTAATGGCGGTAGCGCCGACGTCGAGCGCGCCGCGGAAGATGAACGGGAAGCAAAGGACGTTGTTCACCTGGTTGGGGTAGTCCGAGCGCCCGGTGGCGATGACGCTGTCGGGGCGCGCCTCGCGCGCAGCCTCGGGCAGGATCTCGGGGTCCGGATTGGCGAGCGCCAGGATCAGCGGCCGCTCGGCCATCTTCTTCACCATCGCCGGCTTGAGCACCCCGCCCGCCGACAGGCCGAGGAAGATGTCGGCGCCGGCGATCACCTCGTCGAGCGTGCGCGCGCGCGTGTCCTTGGCGTAGCGCTCCTTGTCGGGATCCATCAGCTCGCGGCGGCCCTTGTAGACCACGCCCTTGAGGTCGGTCACCGTGATGTTGGCGAGCGGCAGGCCCATTTTCACCAGGAGCTCGAGGCAGGCGAGCGCCGCGGCGCCGGCACCGGAGGCCACCAGCTTCACCTCCCCGATGTTTTTACCGACTACCTTGAGACCATTGAAAACCGCCGCGCCCACGGTGATCGCGGTGCCGTGCTGGTCGTCGTGGAACACCGGGATCTTCATCCTCTTGCGCAGCGCGCGCTCGATGGTGAAGCATTCGGGCGCCTTGATGTCCTCGAGATTGATCGCGCCGAAGGTGGGCTCGAGCGCGGCGATGATGTCGACCAGCTTGTCGGGGTCGCGCTCGTCCAGCTCGATGTCGAAGCAGTCGATGCCGGCGAACTTCTTGAACAGCACGCTCTTGCCTTCCATCACCGGCTTGGCGGCGAGCGGCCCGATGGCGCCGAGGCCCAGCACCGCGGTGCCGTTGGTGACGACCGCGATCAGGTTGGCGCGCGCGGTGTAGTGGACCGCCTGCGCCGGATCGCGCACGATCTCGTCGCAGGCCGCGGCGACGCCGGGAGAATAGGCGAGCGCGAGATCGCGCTGGTTGGTGAGCTGCTTGGTCGGCATCACCGAAATCTTGCCCGGGGGCGGGCGCCGGTGATATTCGAGCGCGTTGTTCTTCAGTTGCTCGTCCACCAAAAAATTATAATCCCGGACCGCCATGCCGACCCTCACGGCCCGCCGCGCCGCCGAAATCGAGCCTTTTGAGGTTATGGAGGTGCTCTCGCGCGCGCACGCGCTCGAGGCCGCGGGCCGGCGGGTGGTGCACATGGAGATCGGCGAGCCCGACTTCACCGCGCCGCAGCCGGTGGTCGACGCCGGCATCCGCGCCCTGCGCGACGGGCTCACCACGTACACCGCGACGCTCGGCCTGCCGCAGTTGCGCGAGCACATTTCGCAGTACTACCAATCGAAGTTCTCCCTGGAAGTCGATCCCGGCAGAATTGCAGTGACCTCCGGCGCCTCGGGCGGGCTGCTCACCGCGGCGGCGCTGTACGTGGAAGCGGGTGACGAGATCCTGGTGCCCGATCCGGGTTATCCCGGCTACCGCCACTTCGTGCGTGCCTTCGAGGGCGTGGCGCGCGCGCTGCCGGTGTCGGCGGCGGACAATTTTCAGCCCACGCTGGAGATGGTGCGCGCTGCCTGGGGCCCGCGCAGCAAGGGCCTGCTGCTCGGCTCGCCCTCGAATCCAACCGGGACCTTGATCGATAAGAAGCAACTGCAAAGCATTGCGGAATTCATCGCCCAGCGCGGCGGCGTGCTGCTCGTCGACGAGATCTATCAGGGCCTGGTCTACGGCGCCGAGCCCTCGTGCGCGCTCGGCCTGCCGGGAGAGACCGTGGTGATCAACAGCTTCTCGAAATATTTCTGCATGACCGGATGGCGCCTGGGCTGGGTGGTGCTGCCCGCCGCCGCGGTGCGCCCGTTCGAGAAGCTGGCGCAGCACCTGTTCATCTGCCCGCCGGCGGCCGCGCAGCACGCCGCCTGCGCCGCTTTTTCCCCTGAAAGCATCTCGGTGCTGGAAAAGCAAAGAAGCGAGTTCGCCGCCCGGCGCGACTTCCTGGTCCCCGCGCTGAAGGCGGCCGGGCTGGCGATCCCCGCCGAGCCGCACGGCGCGTTCTATGTGTATGCGGATTGCGGCGGGGACTCGAAGAGGTTCTCGATCGAATTGCTCGAGAAAGAAGGGGTCGCCGCAACGCCGGGAATCGACTTCGGCGCCAACGGCACCGGGCGCTTCGTGCGCTTCGCCTATACCCGCGGCCTCGACGAGCTGCGCCGGGCCGCGGCGGGCATCAGGCGCTTTGCGGCTTCCTGGCCTTCTGCCTGAGCGCCTCGAGGCGCGCCTGCTCGGCGAATACCTTGTTGGCGTACCGCGAGGTGGGCTCGTCGAGGGCGCCGTTGTACTGCTGCAGCGCGGTCTCGGCGTCGCCGAAGCGCCGCAGGTACTCGCGCAGGATGCGGGCGCCGACATGGATGTTGACCTCGGGCTCGAGCAGCGCCAGCTCGCCGCCGTGCTCGAGCAGCTTCTCCTGGTGGAACTTGGCGATGACCTGCATCAGGCCCTTGGCGCCCACGACGCTCTCGGCGACCGGGTTGTAGCGCGACTCGATCGCCATGACGGCGAGGATCAGCACCGGGTCGACCGAGTGCTCGACGCCGGCGCGATAGGCAAAGGAGACGAAGCTCGCGGCGGAGGTTTCGGCGACGCGGTAGCGCTTGGCGATGAACTCCGCCAGCGCCCGCTGCTCGTGCTCGCGCGTCGATTCGGCGGCCGCCACCTGGATCGGGCCTTCCGCCATGATCACCACCCCGTCGATGAAATCGGCCGCCGCGGCGACTTGCTGCGCCAGGCTGTCGCGCTGCAAGGGCAGCAGCAGCCAGGCCGACAGGGCCGCCAGGCCGAACAACGCCAGGGTGCTTCTCGCCGCGCCGTACACACGCACCATCGTTTTCGTTTTCATGCGCTACCTCCCAGCAGGCCCGAATTCTGCCAGAAGGGCGTGACAAAATCCCCATCTGGCGGATGCGGCTGTTGCAGTGCACCACGAGGCAAATTCATCGAATAAATCTCTTGCGTCAATGGGTTAAGTAAAAACTAGGCACGCCTGCGAAACACTGGCCCTCACATCATTTTTCGGTTACTGCGGGTAAAGGCGCCCCGGTAAAATGGGCGCCTTGCGGTGAAGCCTCGCGGACCGGCCTAGGTCTTCAGTCTTGGGCCGATTGACCAAGCCGGTCCGCTGAGCTTCGAGGGCCAGGCGGGGGGCTCGCACCCCCCGCCTTTTTCCTCTGGATTCCGGTTACGGCCGGGATCCGGTCGGAAAGGGCCACGCGGCCGCTGGGTTCAGCGCGGGTCTCGCGCCGGAACTTGCAGCGGTGGATGGCGGTGCTGCTGGACTGGTCGCCATCGTGTCCGCAGGGCTGGCCTTAGAGCTGGCGGCTTTGATTGCCTTTTTCTTCTTGCCCGCCTTTTTCTTTTTCTTGGCGGTTTTCTTTTTGCCTGCCGCTTTCTTCTTCCCAGCTTTCTTCAACGTCTTTTTCTTCTTACTTGACGCTTTCTTCTTCTTCTTTTTCTTTCCGCCTTTTTTCGCTTTTTTCTTCGCCATTCTCAATCTCCTTCAAGGTTGTTGAACAAAAAAAGCCCGGCCGTTCAGGCCCGGACTATCCAACCGCCGGCGGAATGCTGCCGCCGGCATGCTGAATTGGGTCCACCCGTGACGCAACGTCATGGTAGAGGATATCCGGGTCGAGGCGTATGCCCCCCTCCCAGGTGACGGTCGAGGTCTCGGGGTCGACCCTCACTTTCACGAACTCGCGCACGTCGCGCCACAACTGGAACGCCCCGATCTCGAGCAGGTTGCCGAGGAACACGCTGCCCTCCAGCCCGTCGTCGAAGCGCAGCCAGAGCTGGTAGTCGTCCTGGGCCTTGCAGTCCGTAATCCGATGCATCTCGTCCCACTCCTCTATCATTGCATTACTCCCAATTTAGTGCACCGCCGGTCTGGTACTCGATGACGCGAGTCTCGAAGAAATTGCGCTCCTTCTTGAGGTCGATCATCTCGCTCATCCACGGAAAGGGGTTGGCCGCCCCGGGGTAGAGCGCCTCCAGACCGATCTGCTGGCAGCGGCGGTTGGCGATGAAGCGCAGGTACTCCTTGAACATCGGCGCGTTCAGGCCGAGCACGCCGCGCGGCATGGTGTCCTCGGCGTAGCGGTATTCCAGCTCGACCGCCTGACGGAAGAGCTGCGCCATCTCCTCGCGGAACCGCGGGGTCCAGAGGTGCGGGTTCTCCAGCTTGATCTGGTTCACCAGATCGATGCCGAAATTGCAGTGCATCGACTCGTCGCGCAGGATGTACATGTACTGCTCGGCGGCGCCGGTCATCTTGTTCTGGCGCCCGAGCGAAAGGATCTGCGCAAAGCCGACGTAGAAGAACAGCCCCTCCATCAGGCAGGAGAAGACGATCAGGCTGCGCAGCAGCTTCTGGTCGTTCTCGGGCGTGCCGGTGGTGAAGGCCGGGTCGGTCAGGGTGTCGATGAACGGCACCAGGAACTCGTCCTTGTCGCGGATCGACCCGATCTCGTGGTAGGCGTTGAACACCTCGCCGGCGTCGAGGTCGAGGCTCTCGACGATGTACTGGTAGGCGTGGGTATGGATCGCCTCCTCGAACGCCTGGCGCAGCAGGTACTGGCGGCATTCGGGGGCGGTGATGTGCCGGTAGGTGCCGAGCACGATGTTGTTCGCGGCGAGGGAATCGGCGGTGACGAAGAAGCCGAGGTTGCGCTTGACCAGGCGCCGCTCGTCCTCGGTCAGCCCCGCGGGGTCCTTCCACAGCGCGATGTCGCGGCTCATGTTGATCTCCTGCGGCATCCAGTGGTTGGCGCAGGCGGCGAGGTACTTCTCCCAGGCCCATTTGTACTTGAAGGGCACCAGCTGGTTGACGTCGGCCTTGGAGTTGATGACGCGCTTGTCCTCGGCGGTGACGCGGCGAAAGGCGTTGCCGACGGCGAAGCGCTCGCCGGCTGCCTTTCCGCCCTCCACCGGCACGAAGCCGCTGGTCGGCTGGATCGCAAGGCCCGCAATCGTTTTCATCTCGCCCCCGATCGTTGTTGTTGGGGTTGCGGGAACACGAACACATTGCTCGGCACGGCGGCGTCGCACTCGGGCCGGTAGTGGCGCAGCAGCGACTGCTCGAGGGCCTGACGCTCGGCCTCGGCCGCGCCCGGCATCCAGTGCGTCGCGATGCCCAGATTCGATTCGCCGCCCGCGGCGGCGAGCCAGCTGCGGTACCCGGGATGGTCGCGCAGGAAGCCGCGCCGCGCGAAATTCCCGGTCTGGCCGAAGTGGATGGGGCGGCAAGGCAACGGCGCCCAGCTCGCGTCGCGGACCAGCACGGCATAAACGCCGCCGTACCAGGGAGCGACCCAGCTCGCCGCCGGGAAAGGCCCGTCGAAGTCCCGGTTGGCGAACTTAATCGTCACGGTCGGACTCCGAGGCGCGCAGCGCGCGCGCGAGCAGCAGCGTCTTCAGGCTCGGCATCGGATAGGGCGCCGTAGGGGAGTTGAACTCCGGCCGGTATTCCCTCGCCAGCTCGCGCTCGGCGGCCTCGCGCTGCGCCTGGGTGGAGAACGACATCTCGTGCGTCGCGATGTACAGGTTCCAGTCGGTGCCGGCGATGCGCAGCCACTCGGCATACCGCGGATGGCTCTTCAGGAGGCCGGGGGTGGCGAAATCGCTCGTCGGGCAGAAATGCAGGGCGCGAAACGTGAGCAGGCGCCAGCCCGGGACCATGACCGCGTAGACGCCGGGCGCCTTCGCCGGGGACCACAGCGGCGAGAGGTAAGGGCCGGCGAAGCTGCGGCTGCCCAGGGTGATCACTGGCAGGCCTCGCAGTCCGGATTGTCGATGGCGCAGGCCTTGACCTCTTCCGCCGCGGCCATAGGCACGGCGTTCAGCTGCCCCGCCTTGCTGGTCGACTTTTCGGCCTGCGTCGCGCCCAGGGCGCGCAGGTAGTAGGTGGTCTTCAGGCCGCGGATCCAGGCGAGCTTGTAGGTCTCATCGAGCCGCCGGCCCGAAGCCCCGGCCATGTAGATGTTGAGCGACTGCGACTGGTCGATCCACTTCTGCCGGCGCGCCGCGGCCTCGACCAGCCATTGGGGCTCGACTTCGAAGGCGGTGGCGTAGAGGCGGCGCAGCGCCGCCGGCACGCGATCGATGCGCGCGAGGTTGCCGTCGAAGTACTTCAGGTCGGCGATCATCACCTCGTCCCACAGCCCGGCCTGCTTCAGGTCCGACACCAGGGACTCGTTCGCCACCGTGAACTCGCCCGACAGGTTCGACTTGACGAACAGGTTCTGGAAGGTCGGCTCGATCGAGGCCGACACGCCGACGATGTTGGCGATGGTGGCGGTCGGCGCGATCGCGATGCAGTTGGAGTTGCGCATGCCGTGGCGCTTGATGCGCGCGCGCAGCGGCTCCCAGTCGAGGCTCGCCGAGCGGTCGAGCTCGACATAGCCGCCGCGCTCCGCGGCCAGCAGGTCGAGCGTGTCCTGCGGCAGGATGCCGCGGTCCCACAGCGAGCCCGGGAACGAAGCGTAGCGGCCGCGCTCCTCGGCGAGCTCGGTCGAGGCCCAGTACGCGGCGTAGGCCACCATCTCCATCGAGCGGTCCGCGAACTCGACCGCCTCGTCAGACCCGTAGGGGATGCGCAGCCGGTGCAGGCAGTCCTGGAAGCCCATGATGCCCAGGCCGACCGGACGGTGGCGCAGGTTCGAGTTCTTCGCCTTGTCTACGGCGTAATAGTTGATGTCGATGACGTTGTCGAGCATCCGCATCGCCGTGCGGATGTTGGCTTTCAGCTTGGCAAAATCCAGACCCTGGTCGGTCATGTGGGCGACCAGGTTGATCGAGCCGAGATTGCACACGGCGATCTCGTCGTGCGAAGTGTTGAGCGTGATCTCGGTGCACAGGTTCGAGCTGTGCACCACGCCGGCGTGCTGCTGCGGGCTCCTCAGGTTGCACGGATCCTTGAACGTGATCCACGGATGCCCGGTCTCGAACAGCATCGAAAGCATCTTGCGCCACAGCTGCACCGCGGGGATCCGCTTGTACAGCTTGAGCTCGCCGCGCGCCGCCTTGTCCTCGTAGCGCAGGTAGGCCTCCTCGAAGCTCCTGCCGTACTTGTCGTGCAGGTCGCGCACGTCCGAAGGGCTGAACAGCGTCCACTCGGCGTTCTCCATCACCCGCTTCATGAACAGATCCGGGATCCAGTTCGCGGTGTTCATGTCGTGGGTGCGGCGCCGGTCGTCGCCGGTGTTCTTGCGCAGCTCGAGGAACTCCTCCACGTCGAGGTGCCAGCTCTCGAGGTAGGAGCAGACCGCGCCCTTGCGCTTGCCGCCCTGGTTCACCGCCACCGCGGTATCGTTGACCACCTTGAGGAAGGGCACCACGCCCTGCGACTTGCCGTTGGTGCCCTTGATGTGCGAGCCGAGCGCGCGCACCGGCGTCCAGTCGTTGCCGAGGCCCCCGGCGTACTTCGCGAGCAGCGCGTTCTCCTTGATCGCCTCGTAGATGCCCTCGAGGTCGTCCGACACCGTCGTCAGGTAGCAGCTGGAGAGCTGTGAGCGCAGCGTCCCCGAGTTGAAGAGGGTCGGGGTCGAGCTCATGAAGTCGAAGGTCGACAGCGCGTCGTAAAATTCGATCGCGCGCGCCTCGCGGTCCGCTTCCTTCAGCGCGAGGCCCATCGCCACGCGCATGAAGAATGCCTGGGGCAGCTCGATGCGCCGGCCGCCGATGTGCAGGAAGTAGCGGTCGTACAGCGTCTGCAGCCCGAGGTAGCCGAACTGCAGGTCGCGGCGCGCTTCAAGAGCCTTTCCCAATCGATTCAAATCAAAACGCGCGAGCTCCGGGTCGAGCCGCTCGGCGGCGATCCCGCGCTCGATGAACTGCGGGAAGTAGACCGCGTAGCGCGCCTCCATCTCTGCCTGGCTCGCCTCCCCGCCCAGCACCTCCAGGCGGATGCTGTCGAGCAGCAGCCGCGCGGTGACGTAGCCGTAGCCCGGGTCCTTCTCGATCAGGGCGCGAGCCGCCAGGACGGCGGATTTGCGCACCTCCTCCATCGGCACGCCGTCGTACAGGTCGCGCAGCGTGGTCTCGAGGATCGCGTCGGCCGACGCGCCGGCGAGCCCTTCGCAGGCCGCCACCACCTGCCGGCGCAGCGCCGCGGGGTCGAGGAGCTTCCTTTGCCCGTTCTCGACCACGTGCAGCCCGGCCTCGGTCGTCCTGGCGGACTTCTCCTGGGCCCGCAGCTTCGCGCGCTCCTCGCGGTACAGCACGTAGGCGCGCGCCACGTCGTGCTCTCCGGAGCGCATCAGCGCGAGCTCGACCTGGTCCTGGATGTCTTCTATATGGAAGGTGCCGCCCTGCGGCTGGCGGCGCAGCAGCGCGCCGATCACCGCATCGGTCAACCCCGCGACCAGCTCGCGCACGCGCGCCGAAGCCGCGCCCTGGCTGCCGTTCACGGCGAGGAAGGCCTTGGTCACCGCCACCGAGATCTTGCCCGGCTCGAACGCCACCACGGCGCCGTTACGCCGGATGATCTTGTAGTCGGCAAAGGGGCTGCGCGCCGCGCTGCCGGACTGGGGAGCGCCGACCCCGAGGGTGGCGGCGGCCGTGGCGTTGTCCTGAGCGATCTGCATGTTGCGTCTCCCGTTCTGGTCCTGCTCGCCCGGGGCCGTCCCGCCGCGTCCGCGGTTCTATGACGACCGACTAGATTTAGTACTCGTCTACCGTTGCATCACTACTTGTTGTGGGTCAATGTACACACACCGATTTTTTTTTGCAAGCGTGAGCCACTAAATATTGCGTGAAGTGTTGCTCGAAACCCTACATATAGGGGTATTGCGGCAGTGCAGCACGAGATACGGCCGCGAAGGCGGCCACACGTACTACATCTAGTAGGCGGAAAGAGAGGAGAGGAGCTGCAGCCAGTCGAAGCGCGCGCCCGGATCGGTCTTGCGGCCGGGCGCGACGTCGCTGTGCGCGGCGATGTCGCGCAGCGGCAGCGCCGCGCACAAGGCGCCGACCAGCTCGCACAGCCGGCGGTATTGCGCGGGCTCGAAGGCTGCGTCGTCGCTGCCTTCGAGCTCGACGCCGACCGAGAAATCGTTGCAGCGCGAGCGCCCGCGCCACGACGATACGCCGGCATGCCAGGCGCGCCGCGCGAGCGGCACGAACTGCAGCAGGGCGCCGTCCCGGCGCAGCAGGAAGTGCGACGATACCTTGAGGGAGGAAATCTCGGCGAAATACGGGTGCGCCCGCGGGTCGAGGCGATTGGTGAACAGGCGCTCGATCGCGTCGCCGCCGTACTGCCCCGGCGGCAGGCTGATCGAGTGCAGCACAACCAGGCTGATCTGCGTGTCCGGCGGACGCTGGTCGCAGTTGGGCGATTCAACGATTCTCATCTGTGATGCCGAGCCGTTGCATGCGGTAGCGCAGCTGGCGGAAGGTGATGCCGAGGAGCTTGGCCGCCGCGGTGCGGTTGAAGCCCGTCCTGCCAAGCGCCTCGAGGATGCGCTCGCGCTCGATCTTGTCGAGGTAGTCGGGCAGCGCCTC
>DASQGB010000376.1:0-6950 GCA_035632815.1 Burkholderiales bacterium
CTCATCGACCACAGCAAGGGGACCGGCTACGAGTACCCGAACGTCGCCGTGATCGTGATGGGCGAGACGACGATGATCGACCGGCGTCATGAGGAAGAAGCTGAGCGCGGCGGCAGGACCAGAGGCTACCGGCAACGATGAAGACCTGGATGATATGTACGAATCCGACCTGACGAAGTTCATGCGGGCGTACCTCGAGCAGCATGCCGAGGAAGTGGAGTCGCAGAAGAAGGGGCGCGCGATCTGGTGGGACAAGCGGCCCGACCAGCGCTCGCCCGCGCCCTCGATGCGCCATGCGCCGCGCAGCGGCGGCAACGAGCCTACGTTCGAGCCGGCCGGCGGCGCCGAGCACAGCTTCGCCGTCGACGACAACTCGGATACGAAGCCCTGATGTCCGCGCCCATCTCGAACGCCCGGCCGAAGCCCGACGCGGTCCTCACCCAGATCGCCGACTACGTCACCGGCTACCAGGTGACGAGCAAGGAAGCCTACGACACCGCGCGCTACTGCCTGATGGACACGCTCGGCTGCGGGCTCGAGGCGCTCGAGTATCCCGCGTGCACCAAGCTCCTCGGCCCCATAGTCCCGGGAACCGTGGTCCCCAACGGAGCCAGGGTTCCCGGCACGCAATTTCAGCTCGATCCGGTGCAGGCGGCGTTCAACATCGGCGCGATGATCCGCTGGCTCGACTTCAACGACACCTGGCTCGCCGCCGAATGGGGACATCCCTCCGACAACCTGGGCGGGATCCTGGCGGTTGCAGATTGGCTTTCCCGTAGCGGAAAACATCCCATCGTGATGAAAGACGTCTTGACCGCCATGATCAAGGCGCACGAGATCCAGGGCGTGCTCGCGCTCGAGAACAGCTTCAACCGCGTCGGCCTGGATCACGTGGTGCTGGTGAAGGTGGCCTCGACCGCGGTGGTGTCGCAGCTGCTCGGCCTCGCCTACGATCAGCTGGTCAACGCGGTCTCGCAGGCCTGGGTCGACGGGCAGAGCCTGCGCACCTACCGCCACGCGCCGAACGCCGGCTCGCGCAAGAGCTGGGCGGCGGGCGACGCCACGGCGCGCGCGGTGCGCCTCGCGCTGATCTCGAAGACCGGCGAGATGGGCTATCCGTCGGTGCTCACTGCGAAGACCTGGGGCTTCTACGACGTGCTGTTCAAGGGCCGGGAATTCAAGTTCCAGCGCCCTTTCGGCAGCTACGTGATGGAGCACGTTCTGTTCAAGATCTCCTTCCCCGCCGAGTTCCACGCGCAGACCGCGGCGGAAGCCGCTATGACGCTTCATCCCCTGGTAAAAGGCAGGATCGAGGATATAAAGAAGATAACCATAAGAACCCACGAAGCGGCCATTCGCATCATCGACAAGAAGGGCCCGCTCAGCAATCCCGCCGACCGCGACCATTGCATCCAGTACATGGTCGCCGTGCCGCTCATCTTCGGCCGCTTGACCGCGGCGGACTATGAGGACGACATTGCTGCGGATTCCAGGATAGATTCATTGAGAGAAAAGATGATCTGCGTCGAGGACCCGCAGTTCACCAGGGACTACCACGACCCCGACAAGCGCTCGATCGCCAACGCCCTCAGCGTCGAGCTCAAGGACGGGAAAAAGCTGCAGGAGGTGGCGGTCGAATACCCGATCGGCCACAAGCGCCGGCGCAAGGAAGGCATGCCGATGCTGGTTGAGAAGTTCAAAACCAATCTCGCCCGGCGCTACCCGCCGGCCAGGCAGAAGCCTATCCTCGACCTTTGCATGGACCCGGACAGGCTGGCGCAGACGCCGGTCAACGAATTCGTCGATTTATTCGTCGCCTAATGGTCATCAGATGAACCCCGTCAGGACCCTGCTGATGATGCTGACGTTCTGCGGAACGGCCGTTGCGGCCGAGCCGCACGAGAAGTTCTTCGATCCGTTCCTCGGAGACCTGCGCGCGGAGATCGCCGAGGCCAAGCGCCTGGGCCGCAAAGGCGTGGTGATCATGTACCATTTCGAGGAGTGCCCTTACTGCGCGCGAATGAAGCGTGAGGTGCTGTCGCGGCCCGAGGTGCAGGAGGCATACCGCGCGGACTTCATCGTCATCGCCATCGACACCCGGGGATCCCAGCCCGTGAGCGGGATGGACGGCAGGATCTTTCCGGAGAATGAATTTGCGAAACAACAGATGGTGCGCGCCACGCCCACCTTCGATTTCTACGGCACCGACGCAGCCCGGGCTTACCGGCACGCCGGCGGCATCTTCGACCCGGCCGAGTTCCTGCTGCTCGGCCGCTATGTCGCGAGCGGCGAGCACCGCTCGTCTACCTTCGACGAATACAAGCAGAAACTCAAGGGAAGCTGACCATGCCGCACAACACCTTCAATACCCTCCAGTCGTTCAAGCATGGAAAGCTCTATTCGCTGCCTGAGCTGGGAAGACAGCTGAAAATAAGAACGGAAAGGCTGCCCGTGTCCATCCGCATCGTCCTCGAGTCGGTGCTGCGCAACTGCGACGGCAGGAAGGTCACCGAGGAGCATGTGCGCGAGCTCGCCGGCTGGAAGCCGGTCGCGGCGCGCACCGACGAAATTCCGTTCGTCGTGGCGCGCATCGTGCTGCAGGATTTCACCGGCGTGCCGCTGCTGTGCGATCTCGCGGCGATGCGCGGCGTGACGCAGCGCATGGGCAGGGAGCCGAAGATGATCGAGCCGCTGGTGCCGGTCGACCTGGTGGTCGACCACTCGGTGCAGATCGACCACTACGGCACCCGGCAGGCGCTCGACCTCAACATGAAGCTGGAGTTCAAGAGGAACGAGGAGCGCTACCAGTTCATGAAGTGGGGCATGCAGGCCTTCGACACCTTCAAGGTGGTGCCGCCCGGCATCGGCATCGTTCACCAGGTGAACCTCGAGTACCTGGCGCGCGGCGTGCACCAGTCGGGCGAAGGGGTGTATTACCCGGATACGCTGGTCGGCACCGACAGCCACACCACCATGATCAACGCCATCGGCGTGGTCGGCTGGGGCGTGGGCGGCATCGAGGCCGAGGCCGGCATGCTCGGCCAGCCGCTGTACATCCTGACCCCCGACGTGGTCGGCGTGCACCTGAAAGGAAGGCTGCATCCGGCCTGCACCGCGACCGACCTGGTGCTCACCGTGACGCAGTTGCTGCGCAAGGCGAAGGTGGTCGGCAAGTTCGTCGAGTTCTACGGCGAGGGCACCGAGTCGCTGCGGGTCCCCGACCGCGCCACGCTCGCCAACATGGCGCCCGAATACGGCGCCACCATGGGGTTCTTCCCGGTCGACGAGCGCACGGTGGAGTATTTCCGCGGCACCGGCCGCACCGCCGCCGAGATCGATGCTTTCGTCGCCTACTACAAGGCGCAGGGTCTGTACGGCATCCCGAAGGCCGGCGCCATCGACTATTCGCAGACCGTCGAGCTTGACCTCTCGACGGTCTACCCGTCGGTCGCCGGCCCGAAGCGGCCGCAGGACCGCATCGACCTCGACAAGGTGAAGAGCACCTTCGGCGCGCTGTTCTCCGCACCGGTCCTGGAGAACGGGTTCGGAAAGAAAGCGGATGATCTGAATCGCAGCTACAGGACGTTCGACGGCATCGAGCTGAAGCATGGCGACGTCCTCATCGCCGCCATCACCTCGTGCACCAATACTTCGAATCCGGGCGTGCTGCTCGCCGCCGGACTGCTGGCGAAGAAGGCGGTCGAGCTCGGCCTCAAGGTGAAGCCGCACATCAAGACCTCGCTCGCGCCGGGATCGCGCGTGGTAACGGAGTACCTCAGCAAGACCGGGCTGCTCGCCTATCTCGAGAAGCTCGGCTTCTCGGTCGCCGCCTACGGCTGCACCACCTGCATCGGCAACGCCGGGCCGCTCGCGCAGCCGATCGACGAGGCGATCGCCAAGAACGACCTGGTGTGCGCCGCGGTACTCTCGGGCAACCGCAACTTCGAGGCGCGCATCCATCCCAACATCCGCGCCAATTTCCTCGCCTCGCCGCCGCTGGTGGTGGCGTACGCGATCGCCGGCTCTGTTCTAAAAGACCTCAGGCACGAGCCCCTGGGAATGTCGAAGGACGGCGAGCCGATCTACATCGGCCACATCTGGCCGGCGCGCGAGGAGATCGAGCGCCTGCTCAAGTTCGCGATGGACGCGCCTACCTTCCAGCGCCTGTACGCCGACCTCGCCAACACCAACCCGCTGTGGAAGAAGGTGTCGGCGCCCGCCGGCCAGGTCTACAGCTGGCCGAAGTCGAGCTACATCGCCGAGCCGCCGTTCTTCAGGGATTTTTCGATGACGCCGGGGCAGCCGGGCAACATCAGCGGCGCGCGCGTTCTCGGCATCTTCGGCGACTCGGTGACCACCGATCACATCTCGCCCGCCGGGTCGATCAAGCCGACCTCGCCCGCCGGCATCTACCTGCAGGAGCACGACGTCGCCGTCGCCGACTTCAACAGCTACGGCGCGCGCCGCGGCAACCACGAGGTGATGATGCGCGGCACCTTCGCCAACGTGCGCATCAAGAACCTGATGCTGCCGGGCACCGAGGGTGGAATTACCTTGTTCAGAAATCAGAAAATGCCGATCTACGAGGCCGCGATGAACTACATCGCCGAAGGCACGCCGACCGTGGTGTTCGGCGGCGAGGAGTACGGCACCGGCTCGTCGCGCGACTGGGCGGCGAAAGGCACGCAGCTTCTCGGCGTCAAGGCGGTGATCGCGCGCAGCTTCGAGCGCATCCACCGCTCCAACCTGGTCGGCATGGGCGTGCTGCCGCTGCAGTTCACCGGCGCCGATTCGGCGCAAGCGCTCGGCCTGAAGGGCGACGAGACCATCGACATCGGCGGCCTGTTCGACATCCGTCCGCAGCAGGAATTGAAGCTGACGATCCGCCGCGCGGACGGGACGCAGAGAGAGATCACCGTCAAATCGCGCATCGACACGCCGATCGAGGTCGACTATTACAAGCACGGCGGGATCCTCCCCTACGTGCTGCGCGAGCTGATGTCGAAGGCCGGCCCCGCCAAGGCCAAAGCGGCATAGCGGCATAGCGGCGAAATCGGGGTCAGAGCCCGATTTCCCGGCGTCAGCTCTCCTTCGGGGCGCCGATGCGCTTGGCGGCGTCGTGCGGCGGGTTGCCGGTCTCGATCATCGTCTTCATGCGCATCAGGTCGCCGTCCATCTCGCTCTTCGGGTCGGCGCCGAACACTGCCGCCACGGCGTGGCCGAAGGCGCCGCCGGCCGGGAGGTAGGACAGCCGCACGGTGACGCGGGTTACGTCGTCGTCCCCGTTGCTGTCGAAACGCACCTGGCCCTTGTGCTTGACGTCGGAGTCGTAGGTCGAGCGCCATTCGATCAGGTGATTCGGCTCGACGCGCGTCACCTCGGCGGTCCACTCGACCGGCACGCCTGCCGGCCCGGACACCACCCAGTGCGAGCGGTGCTGGTCGATGCGGCGGACGTCGCGCACGTTGTGCATGAAGCGCGGGAAGTTCTGGTAGTCGGTCCAGAAGGCGAACACCTGGGCCACCGGGGCGTGCACCTTGATGGTCTTCTGCACCGTGATGCCGTGGCCGGGGTCGGACAGGCCGACGAGCGCGGCGAAGTCGCGGTTGGTCACCGCGCGGGCGAGCAGCCCGCCGCCCGCCAGCCCGAGCAGGCTGCCGCGCAGGCGCCAGGCGCGCGACCCGGTGACCATAAGCCCGGCGCCAAGCGCGCCCACCAGCAGGCGCGCCGCCGGCGACCAGTTTTCCTGCAGCGGCTCGAAGCGCCTGCCGCCGCGCGGCACGCCACCCTGCAGGGAAGAGAGGTGCTCCGGGTCGCTGTACACGGTCAGGCGGTCGTCCAAGCTGCGCACGCCGGCAACGCGGCGCACGGCGCGGATCAGCGCGCGCACCTCGTGCGAGAGAATCGGGCCGTCAAGCCTGACGTGGCCGGAGCTCGCCGCGACCTCGATGGCGTGCGGTTGCGACACGACGCGCCCCAGCGCGGCGCGCACGCGCTCGACCAGGACTTCATCGCTGACGTCCTCTCGCTGGAACAAGCGCCGGGCGCTGGCCACATGCGCCAGCTGATCCCGCGTCCGCGCGCGGCGACGGCGCCCGGACTGCCCGTCCAAAAAGTACATGGCGAGCGCGCCGAGCGCCCCGCCGATCAAGAGGGGGTTCATAGTGGTTAGAAGCTCCTTCCAGCAAGGTCCCTGCAAGTTGCGGACCGCGAGCCGCCGAAGTCGTGGTTCAACGCGCGCGAGCTGGAGAAGTGCTTCGCGCAAGGTGATGGGCCAGCGCGCTGATGTCGGCGTCGGACACCCCGTACAGCGCGGCCGCCATGATGGTGTCGCCGCCCTTGCGCCTGTTGTCCCGGTAGGCGCGCATCTCGGCGTCCAGGTACTCCTCGCGCTGGCCGGCGAGGCGCGGCACCTGGTTCTGGCCGCTGAAGTCCGACAGATGGCACACGCCGCAGCGCAGCTTTTTCGCTAGTTCCTGTCCCCGTTTTACCAGTGCCGGATTCGCCGGACCGGCGGCCATGGATTTGGCGGGCAGCTTCGAAAAGTGCTCGGCGAGCCGCACGATCTCCTTGTCCGGCATGCCCTTCACCAGCGGCGCCATCTGCGGCGCCGGGCGGATCCCCTCGCGCATCAGCACCAACTGGTTCTCGATGAATACCTTCGGTTGCCCGGCGATCGACGGGATGCCCTGGGTTACGGAGTTGCCGCCGGGGCCGTGACAGGCCGCGCATTGCTCTTGCGAAAGAACCGGAAAACAAAAAAGGGCGGTGAGCAAGCCTGCCCACCGCCCTTCGCGGAGCAAACGCACTATTTCTTCGCGGCGGCCTTCGGCGCGCTGTAGCTGATGCGGTAGATGGCGCCGTTCTGCTCGTCGGACACGAGCAGCGCGCCGTCGGGCATCTGCTGGATGTACGCCGGGCGGCCCCAGAACTTGTAGCTTTCCTTGTCC
>DASQGB010000377.1:0-2637 GCA_035632815.1 Burkholderiales bacterium
GCGTAGATCGCCGTGGGAATCAGCACGGTGAGGACGAGCTTGAGCTGGCCGACCTTGACGAAGGTCTTGCTCTGGGCGGCCGGGACGCGCAGCGCGAGCACGATATTGACGAGCGACGCGATGCAGATGATCAGGCCGATATAGAACGGGAAGTAGCCCGGCTGCGGCCCGTGCACCTCCTGCCAGCCGAAGCCCAGGCGCACGCTGTCGGTGATGACGATGGAGCCGAAAACGAAGAACAGCGCCGCGACCGCGAGCTCGGCAGCCTTGGTGCGAAAAGCTGCCCGACCTTCGCGGTCGCCCGTCATCCCTCTCCCTCGAAGCTTGTTGCTATTTTCCGGCGATGAAGCCGGCCGCTTTCATCAGCTGGACGTGGCGCGCCTCCTCCTTAGCGACCCAGTCGGCGTACTGCTTGCCGGTGAGCGCCGTGGTATTGAACGCCCCTTCCTCCATCAGCTTCTTCCACTCGGGCGTCGCCATGACCTTCTTGAAGAGGTCCACGTAGTACTGCACCTGGTCGGGCTTCACGCCGGGCGGCATGAAGATGCCGCGCAGCATGAGGTAGTCGACGTCGAGCCCGGCTTCCTTGCAGGTGGGGATGTCGCTCCACGCCATCTTGTCGGTGACCTTCTCCTTGTACGGCATGCGCTTCTGCTCGAACACGCAGAGCGGCCGCAGGTTGCCGCCGCGCCACTGCGCCACCGCCTCGATCGGGTTGTTCACCGTGGAGTCGACGTGCCCGCCGACCAGCTGCGTCGCCACCGCGCCGCCGCCCTTGAACGGGATGTAGGTGAATTTCGCCCCGGTCTTCTCCTCGATCGCTACGGTGATGATCTGGTCCTCCTGCTTGGCGCCGGTGCCGCCCATCTTCATCTTGCCCGGGCCGGCCTTCTTCGCCGCCTCGACGTACTCCTTGGCGGTCTTGTACGGCGTCTTGGCGTTCACCCACAGCACGAAATTGTCGAGCGCCAGCATCTGCACCGGCGTGAGATCGCGCCAGTTGAACGGCACCCCGGTGGCAAGCGGCGTGGTGAACAAGTTCGAGAGCGTGATGATGATCTTGTGCGGATCGCCGGAAGCGCCCTTGACGTCGAGGAAACCCTCGGCACCGGCGCCGCCCGCCTTGTTGATCGGCAGGATCGACTGCTTCATCAGGTTGTGCTTCGCGACGATGCCCTGGATGGCGCGCGCCATCTGGTCGGCGCCGCCTCCGGTGCCGGCGGGGATGATGAACTCCACGTTCTTGGTCGGCTCCCAGGCGTGCGCAGAAGAGATGACAAGGACCGCGGCAAAGGCGGTTAAAGCTGGAATGAACCGTTTCATGACTCCTCCTAGTTCGTCGTTCGCTGCGGCGCACCATTCGTTCGCGGTGCTACACCCAGATTCTCAGTCTCCCCTCTCTTGCGGAGCCTTGACCGTGGTCAAGACTCGCTCCTTGTCCGCTAACGTGCGGACCGCCATTGCGGATGACCGGCTTCAGGATTTCGTTACGCGGCGGCCGTCACCCTCGCAGGCGTCCGGCGCCGGAAGTAGAGCTTGACGAGCTCCATCGCAATCGGCGAAGCGAAGAAGAAAGGCAGCATGAACATCCAGTCGTCCAGCGAGAGGGGCACGGTGTCGAAGAACGGCTGCAGGAACGGCACGTAGGTCACCAGCAGGACCAGGGTGAACGACGCGAGGACCGCCCAGTTCATCCACGGGTTGGAAAACGGGCCGATGGAGAAAATGCTCAGGTATTCGGAGCGCCCCGTATACGCGCGGATCAGCTCCGAGCTGCACAAGGTGACGAAAGCGATGGTCTGCGCCGCCTCGAGGTGGCCGGGATAGCGCTGCAGGGCGAGATAGAACACCGAAAGGATGGCAATGGCGTCGACCACGGCGATCACGCCGATGCCGATCGCCATGTCCCGGTTGATGACCGGCTCTTTCGGCGGCCGGGGCGGATACTTCATGATGTCCTTGTCGCCCTTTTCCATCCCCAGGGCGAGCGCCGGCGCGCCGTCGCTCACCAGGTTCAGCCACAGCAGGTGCACGGGCCGCAGCGGAATCGGCAGCCCCATGAGCATCGCGCCGAAGATGATCAGGATCTCGCCGGCGTTGCACGCGAGCAGGAAATAGACGAACTTGCGGATGTTCGAATAGATGATGCGGCCCTGCTCGATCGCCGTGACGATGCTCGCGTAGTTGTCGTCGGTGAGCACCATGTCGGCGGTCTGCTTGGTGACGTCGGTCCCGGTGATTCCCATCGCCACGCCGATGTTGGCGCGCTTGAGCGCCGGGGCGTCGTTGACGCCGTCGCCGGTCATCGCCACCACGTGGCCGCGCGCCTTGAACGCGTCGACGATCCGCATCTTGTGCTGCGGCGAAACGCGGCAGCACACCTCGAGCGTGTCGGCCTTGGCCGCGAGCTCCGGATCGCTCAGCTTCTCGATCTCGGGTCCGGTCAGCACCAGGCCGCGCGGGCCGAGCAGGCCGATATCGCGGGCGATGGCTTCAGCGGTCTCCTTGTGGTCGCCGGTGACCATGACGCTCCTCAGGCCGGCGCCTTGCGCCACCTTGATCGCGTCCCTCACCTCCGGGCGCGCCGGATCGATCATGCCGAGCAGCCCGACGAACACGAGGTCGCGCTCCACCTCC
>DASQGB010000378.1:0-4983 GCA_035632815.1 Burkholderiales bacterium
AGCGCGAAACGCCACCCGCTGCTCTCCGACGTGCCGAGCGTGCAGGAAGCCGGCGTAAAAGACTTCGAGACCGTCGCCTGGTTCGGCTTCGTCGCGCCCGCGGGGACCCCGCGCGAAGTGATCGGGCGGCTAAACGCAGAGCTCCTCAAGGCCCTGTCCCTGCCAGAGGTGCGCCAGCGCCTGATCGACGCGGGCTCCGAGATCATCGGCAACTCGCCCGAGGCGGCAGACCGCCACCTGCGCGACGAGGTGGAGAAGTGGGGCGTCGTGGTGCGTGCGGCCAATGTGCGGGCCGAGTGAATTCCCAGGACGTCGTCTCCCTATATCAGCAAAGCCTGGCAAAGCGCGGCTTTGTCACCGATCCTTCGCAGCGGCGCGCGGTCGAGCGGCTGCAGCAGCTCTTCGAGGACTGGAGCGCCTACAAGAAGCGGCGCAACAGCGCGCTGAAGCGCCTCGTAGTGCGCCCGGCGCTGCCCAAAGGTGTCTACCTGTGGGGCCCGGTCGGCCGCGGCAAGAGCTTCCTGATGGACGCGTTCTACCTGTGCGTGCCGCTCGTGAGGAAGCGGCGCGTGCACTTCCACCATTTCATGCGCGAGATCCATCGCGAGCTCGACGAGCTGAAGGGCACGGAGGATCCCATTGCGGCAGCCGCGGCGAGAACGGCCCGTCGTTATCGTCTCATCTGCTTCGACGAATTCCATGTCGGCGACATCGCCGACGCCATGATCCTCGGCCGCTTCCTCGAGCACGCGATGGAGCGCGGGGTGCAGTTCGTCATGACCTCTAACTACCCGCCCGATGGCCTGTATCCCAGCGGCCTGCAGCGCGAGCGCTTCCTGCCCGCGATCGAGCTGATCAAGAGCCGCCTCGACGTCGTAGGCGTCGACAACGGCACCGACTACCGCCGCCTCAAGATGGAGCGCCTCAAGGTCTACCATCTCGGCAACGAAGAAGAATTTCCGGCGATTTTCGAAGAGTTAAAGGATGTGGAAGAAGAACGCCAGCCCCTGGACGTCGAAGGACGCACGATCGCCTACCGCAAGCGCGCCGGCGGACTGGTGTGGTTCGACTTCGCCACGCTGTGCGGCGGCGCGCGCTCATACGCCGACTACGTCGACCTGGCGCGGCGCTTCCACACGGTGATGCTGTCGGGCGTGCCGCGCCTCTCGGCGAAGCATGCCGATGCGGCACGGCGCTTCACCTGGCTGGTGGACGTGTTCTACGACGACAAGGTGAACCTGGTCGTCTCGGCCGAGGCGCAACCCGAGGATCTTTTCCCTGCGGGGGAAAATGCCGCCGAGTTCCAGCGCACGGTAAGCCGGCTGCATGAGATGCAGTCGGTTGCATATCTGCAGACCGAACGGCGCCGCTAGCTCGCGTAAGGCGGAAAGGCGGCGTGCTGTTCTTCCGCGGCGAGCAGCCGCAGCATCGCCGGCCACTCGAGCACGCCGTAGGGACGCCGCGTGCCGGGCTGGTACAGATGTGCAGTTCTCTGCAGGACTTCCCTCGAGGGCACCACAAGCTCCGTTCGCGCGGCCATGGCATCGACCTGGGTGCGGCAGGCGAGCTCGAGCTGGTACATGGTGTTGAACGCCTGCTGAATCGTAGCCCCACAGCTCAGAAGCCCGTGGTTTCGCAGGATCATCGCGTCGTGCGCGCCGAGGTTCTTGACCAGGCGCTCGCGCTCGGCGAGCTCGACGGCCGGGCCCTCGTAGTCGTGGTAGCCGATGTGGCCCTCGAAGCGGATCGAGGTCTGGCTGAGCGGCAGCAGGCCGCACTTCATCGCCGCCACGGCCATGCCGGCGCGGGTGTGAGTGTGCAGCACGCAGGTGACGTCCTTGCGCGCGCGGTGGATCGCGCCGTGGATCACGTAGCCGGCGCGGTTCACGGTGTAGTCGGTGTCGGGCTTCCAGATCATCTCGCCGTCGAGGTCAATCTTCGCCAGGCTCGAGGCCGTGATCTCCTTGTACGTGAGTCCGTACAGGTTGATCAGGATGTGATGCTGCGGCCCCGGCACCCGCGCCGTGATGTGGTTGTAGGTGAGGTCGGTCATGCCGTAGAAGTCGGCCAGCCGGTAGCAGGCGGCCAGATCGACGCGCACCTGCCATTCCTCGGCGCTTACCTCGTCGCGGATCGATCGAAAGCTGGTCCGGTAATTCGCCATGGTGCAAGAATATAGCCCTATGAGACGCCTTTCTATCGCTTTCGTCCTCGCCCTCGCGGCCGGCCTCGCCCAGGCCCAGAGCTACCCGGTCAAGCCGCTGCGGCTGATCATTCCGTTTCCCCCCGGCGGCAGCAACGACGTCGTCGGCCGCGCCATCGGCCAGCAGCTCGGAGAGCGGCTGGGGCAGGGCGTGGTGATCGACAACCGCGGCGGCGCCGGCGGCATCATCGGCACCGAGCAGGCGGCAAAATCGCCGCCCGACGGCTACACGCTGCTCCTCATCTCGACCGCGTTCCCGACGAGCATCGCCTTCAACCGCCTGCCGCAGGACGCGATGAAGTCGTTCGCGCCGGTGGCGATGCTCGGAAGCGGGCCGGCGCTGCTCGTCGTGCCGGCCAGCTCGCCGGCGAATTCAGTGAAAGAGCTTCTGGATTTACTGAAAAAGAAACCCGGGGAGCTGAACGCCGCCGCGGCGGGCATCGGCAGTTTTCAGCACATGGCCACGGAGCTCTTCCGGCTGCAGTCGGGCACGGACTTCGTGATCGTGCAATACAAAGGCGGCGGCCCGGCGCTGACGGACGTGATCGCTGGCCAGGTGCAGGTGAACCTCGGCAGCCTGGTGCAGATGATGCCGCATGTCCGCTCGGGGAAGCTGAAGGCGCTCGGGGTCGGCGGCGCGAAGCGAGTGGCGGCGCTGCCGGAGGTGCCGACCATCGCCGAAGCCGGCGTGCCGGGCTACGAGGCGAACAACTGGTGGGGCATACTCGCGCCTGCGGGCACGCCCGGGCCGATACTGAATCGCCTGTACAACGAGATCACCGCCATTCTCGATTCGCCGGAGACGCGCAAGCGATTCGAGCTCGAAGGCGCGGAAGTAATGCGCATGAGCCCCGTCGAGTTCGCCAGCTTTGTCGCGCAGGACACGGTGAAATGGACTCGGGTAGTCAAGGAAGCCGGCATCAAGGCGGAATGACCATGGAAAGCTTCAAGGCATACCGACTGACCGAGACCCCCGAAAAGAAGATCCGTGCCGAATTCGTCGATCTGACGCTCGACGAGCTCGACCCGGGCGACGTCGTCGTGCGGGTCGCCTATTCCGACGTCAACTACAAGGACGCGCTCGCCGCGACCGGCAAGGGCAAGATCCTGCGGCGCGCCTCGTGCATCGGCGGCATCGATTTCGCCGGGACGGTCATCTCATCCACCGACTCGCGCTTCAAGAAGGGCGACGCGGTATTGACGGTCAGCGGCGAGTACGTCGGCGTGTCTCACGACGGCGGGTACTCGCCGTACGCGCGAGTGCGCGGCGACTGGCTGACCAAGCTGCCGCAGGGACTTTCGCTCTGGGAGGCTATGGCATTCGGCACTGCCGGGTACACCGCGGGAATCGCCGTGGTGCGCATGGAACACAATGGCCTGAAGCCGGCGAAGGGCCCGGTGGTGGTAAGCGGCGCCACCGGCGGCGTGGGCTCCATCGCGATTGCGATGCTCGCCAAGCTCGGCTACCACGTCGTCGCCCTCACCGGCAAGGAAAGCGAGGCGGAATGGCTGAAGAAGCTCGGCGCGAAGGAAATCCTGCTGCGCCAGAGCCTGAATCTCGAGAAGATCAAGCCGCTCGATAAGGCGACTTGGGCCGGCGCAGTCGACAATCTCGGGGGCCCAGTGCTGGCGTGGATGGCGAGCACGATGAAGGAGAACGGCGTCATCGGCGCGGTGGGCCTGGCGCAGAGCGTCGAGCTGCATACCTGGGTCATGCCGTTCATCCTGCGCGGCGCGAGCCTCCTGGGCATCAACTCCGGCGACAGCTCGAACGACATCCGCGACCTGGTCTGGCGGCGCCTCGCCAGCGACCTGAAGCCGCCGCTGCTGAAGGAGATGGCACGCACAATTCCGTTCCGCGACCTGCCGAAGGTATTCGACGACTTCATCAATGCCAAAGTCAACCGCAGAGTGGTGGTCGACCTGAACGACTAGGTCAAGCGCTCCAGCTCACGCTGTGGACGGTGGCGGAGTCGCCTTCCCAGCGCCGCAGCTCGGGGTCGGACCAGCGCGTTCCCTTGCTGCTCGCGAGCTCCATGCTCGCGCTCTGAAACGCTCCCTGCGCGGCGGTCCCCTGCACCGTCGCCGCCTTCCCGGCCTGGTCCTTGTACCGCGCGATCGTCGCCTTGCCGAAGTCGCCGACCGAGATCGACAGGGTCTCGCCCTGCCGGATTTCGATCGGGACCGACTTGGCGGGAAGCCAGCTCGAGATCACCGCGCCCATCAATCCCTCGAACAGCCCGCCTTTCTTACCGGCGAATACCGCTTCCAATGCCCGGCGCTGGTCCGCGCTGGCGCCCGCGTCGAGGTAGAGCCGCGCCTTGCCCTTGCCGCCGAAGAAGTTGCCCGGCCATTCGGCCGCGAGCACCGCCTTGCAGCCGGCGACATCCACCCCATCGATCGTGCCGCGCTTGATTTCGTACGCGATGGCTGCGGAACACCAGCCCTGATCGGGCTGCGTATCCGCGCCGAGCCAGCATGGACACATCGCCCTGCAGCTGCAGAACTCGATCATCGTTGCCGTGATATTCCAGGCCATTGGCGTTTTTCCTTCCTCATGAAGTTGAATTGAGCAGTACGAGCACGCCAGCGACGGCGAGGATCGCGCCGAGCGCGCGGCCGAGCCACGCGCCGGCCGGCACGATTTTTTCGAGCAGCACGTAGAGGGCGATGCCGATCACCCACCAGAGATTCATCACGCCGCCGACGAACAGCAGCCCCATCAGCAGCCAGCAGCAGCCGACACAGTATGCGCCGTGCTCGACGCCCATGCGCAGCGC
>DASQGB010000379.1:0-2589 GCA_035632815.1 Burkholderiales bacterium
GGCCTGCCCGAGCTGCGCTTCCTCGCCACCTCGGGGGGGCTGTTCCTCGACTTCACCATCCACGACTTCGACATGGCGCGCTGGCTGCTCGGCGAGGAGCCGGTCGAGGTGTTCGCCTGGGGCGCCGTGCTCGTCGATCCCCGGGTGCGCACCGAAAGCAAGGACATCGACACCGCGATGCTGCTCCTGCGCACCAAGTCCGGGAAGATGTGCCACATCAACAACACGCGCCGCGCCGTATACGGCTACGACCAGCGCATCGAGGTGTTCGGCTCGAAGGGCATGCTGCGCGCCGCGAACCTCGCCCCCACGAGCGTCGAGCGCTTCGGCGCGCAGGCCACTGCGGCCGACAATCCGTGGCCCAATTTCCAGACGCGCTATGCCGCGGCCTACGCCGCGGAGCTTTCCTCCGTCATCCGCAGCGTCGAGACCCGCAAGCCGGCCGAGGTGGGGCCCGCCGACAGCCGGCAGGTCCTGGTGCTCGCCGAAACCGCCCTAAAGTCCAGTCAGACCGGGAAGCCAGTAAAAATCAAGAACTAGCAGGAGCCCGTCGGGTCCATAGAGGCCATGGACCAAGCCGAGCGCAAGGACACCGCCCAGCACGCGCTGGTCTACGTCGGCATCGCCGTTGGCATCGTCATTCTCCTGCTTCTGCTGTGGTACGCCATCGACGTGGCCTTGTTGGCGTTTATCGGCGTGCTCCTCGCAGTCTTGCTGCGCTCCCCTGCCGATTGGCTCAGCTCGCGCACCGGCTGGTCCGAAGGCTGGTCTCTCGCGCTGGTAATCGTCGTATTGGCGGCGCTGCTGGCGACGGCGGGCTTTTTCTTCGGACGGGCGGTGGCGCAGCAGTCCGGGCAGCTCTCCGAGCAGCTGCCGCAGGTGCTGGAAAAGGCGCGCGAGCGCATCAGCCAGCACGAGCTCGGCAAGCGCATGGTCGAGTCGACCGAAACCAGCGAGAGCGACACGCAGTTTCTCACTCGCGGCCTGCGCCTGGTCGGCTCGACTTTCGCCGCGCTGGGCAGCTTAGTGGTGGTGGTATTCCTCGCGGTGTTCCTCGCCGCCTCTCCGCGCACTTACGTCGGCGGCCTGTTGATGCTGGTCGCCAAGCGCCGGCGCCAGCGCATGCGCGAAGTCTTGGAGGAGATCGGCCACGTGCTCCAGCGTTGGCTCGTCGGCCAGGTGATATTGATGGCGGTGGTCGCCGCGCTCACCGGCATCGGCCTCACGCTGCTCGGCGTGCCCTTCGCATTGCCGCTCGCCCTTATCGCCGGACTACTCGAGTTCGTGCCCTACGTCGGTCCGATCGTCGCAGCCATTCCGGCGCTGATCGTGGCGTTGTCCGAAGGTCCGCAGCTCGCGCTCTGGGTCGGCGTGCTGTACTTGGCCGTGCAGTCGGTGGAGAGCTATATCCTCACGCCCCTCATCCAGCACCGGGCGGTCGACCTGCCGCCCGCGCTCATCCTGCTCGCGCAGGTGCTGATGGGGGTCACCGCCGGACCCCTCGGCGTCATCGTCGCCACGCCGCTTGCGGCCGCGGCGCTGGTGGCGGTGAAGCGGCTGTATGTCGAGGACGTGCTCGGCGACAAGCCCGACGAAGCGCGCCCGGCGTAGCCGGGAGCTCCTACTTGACTCCGGCCCGGTACGCCTTGCCGCGCTTCTTGCCGCGCGACACGGCGCCCTTGCGCGATGAGGAGCCGAAGTTGAAGCTGTTGTCGCCCATCTCTTTCGCGCGCTCGCGCATACTCTTTTCGGCCAGCGTTTCTCGAGCGAGTGCAGCGCCGTATTTGCGTTTCATGGCAGTTCCGATCGAGGTGAGGGATGCGATTCTAAGGGCAGGTCCGGGCCCGGCGGCAAACGGTCTACTATGTCTATTCCCCTATTACGTATGGCGTTTCACCCCTCGGATACCGTCATACGTACCGCCAAACGCTCCTACAAAACCTACAAAAGCCCTCGGCGGTCGGCAGGTGCCAGCTGGAACGTCGCGCCTACCGCTTCGCTGGCTCGATGGTCGCGGGCGCCGTCATGGGCGCCGCGCGTTGACGGGTACGACTTTGCACGGCGTTGTAAGTGTCGGGGCGCCCTGGCCCTCCTCACACGTTTTCGGATCTCGGAAAGTTTCTGTCACACGCTTTCGACCGACAGGGGTAACCCAGGACTCAGGGCCCGCCGCGAAGTCAGCTTTCGACGATCGCGCGCCTCAAGTTGCGCAAGTGATTGATGCGATATGGACGCGCTCACGCCTACGCGCTGATGCTGCGAAAAAAATGAAAAACCCCCTCTACCCTAGGCGCTGCGTTGCTCATTTCAGTGCGCTATCGCACAGACCACACACGCTGCGGGCCGCTACGCTGTTTCTCACCCTGCCGTCAATCCGACGACAACAGCGGCGACAGGAGTCCACATAGGAGCCGAGCCATGAGTATTGGCACCATTCTGTTGATCGTCCTTATCCTGGTCCTCATCGGCGTGTTGCCAACATGGCCACACGCCAAAAGCTGGGGCTACGCTCCGAGCGGCATCGTCGGTGTGGTGCTGGTCATTCTCATCGTCCTGTTTTTGATGGGACGCCTGTAACCCCGAGGGCCC
>DASQGB010000380.1:0-9944 GCA_035632815.1 Burkholderiales bacterium
ATGGCCGAGGCGACGCGCGACCGGGCAGTCAAGCAGCGCCTCAAGGTGGCGCCGATCGCGTTCTACTCCGGAAATGTAAGTGATTTCGCGCCGCAGGTCGCCATGGCGCGCGACGCGCAGGCCGAGGCGTGGATCGCCTTCAGCGAAGTGCGCGACGCGGCCGACATGCTGAGGACCTTCAAGCGCCTCGACTACGCGCCGCGCTTGTTCTTCGCGCGGGCGTCGGCTCAGCCGAAGCTCATCGCCTTGGTCGGCCAGGACGCAGAGCGAGCCCTGGGCGCGCTGGAGTACCATGCACGTCTCGGCACGCCGGGAAACGACCGGTTCGTAAGCGCGTTCGCCAGGAAATGGGCGAGCCGGCCCGGGCCGGCGGCGGCCGCAGGCTACGCCGCTGCGACGGTGCTCGCCGAAGCGGTGCGGCGTGCCGGCTCGCTCGATCAGGATAAGTTGCGCGAGACGCTCTCGCGCGCGGAAATCCCGACGGTACTCGGCCGCTACAAGGTCGAGCCGGCCAGTGGAGCGCAGGTCGGCATGCAGCCGGCCGTGACGCAAATCCTGAAGGGACGCCCCGAAGTGGTGTGGCCCGCCGGGCTGGAAACGGCGAAGCGGCTCCCCTATCAGGAATGGCACGAGCGCCGCCTGCTCAAGTAAAAGGTAAGGATGGCATTGAACCGATCGTTTCTGTTCGCACCCGGCAACGTGGCGCGCCGGGTCGATAAGGCCCTGACGCTCGACGCCGACGTGGTGATCCTCGATCTCGAGGACTCGGTGGCGACCTCGGACAAGGCGGCTACCCGCAAGCCGGTTGCCGAGGCCCTGGCGCGGCCGCGCCGCGGCCGCGGCTACGTCCGGGTGAACGCGGCTTCGACGCCGTTCTGCTTCGGCGACCTGCTGGAGACGATACACAAGGGCGTGGATGGGGTGGTGGTGCCCAAGATCGAGACCGCCGCGGACCTGCATGCGATCGACTGGATGATGGCCAATCTCGAGCGCAGCCGCGACATCGCCGAAGGCTCGATTGACCTGATGCCGCTCATCGAGACCGCGGCCGGCGTGCAGCGCATCGACCGAATCGTCCAGGCGAGGAACCTGCGTCCCTACCCGGGCCCGTGGCGCGTGAAGCGCCTGGCGTTCGGCGCTGGCGACTACGCCAACGACCTGAGGCTCTCGCCGACGCTCGACGAGGGCGAGCTTGCCGATGCGCGCGCGCGACTGGTGCTCGCCTCGCGCGCCGCCGGCATGGAAAACCCCATAGACAGCCCCTGGTTCCATTTCAAGGAAGCCGACGCTTTCGGCCGCGCGCTGGAGCGCAGCCGGCGCGGCGGCTTCCAGGGGCGGCTGTGCGTGCATCCCGACCAGATTGCGCCGGTGAACTCGGCCTACCTGCCGAGCGAGGACGAGATCGAGCGCGCCGAGCGCATCGTGACGGCATTCCGCGAGGCCGAGGCGAAGGGCTCCGCCGCCATCCAAGTCGACGGCCAGATGATCGACTACCCGATCGTGTACCGCGCGCAGGCGCTGCTCGACGCGATGCGCAAGGCGAAGCGATGACGCAGGTCGTGCTTGCTCCGGGGCTCTGGATGCCGGCTGCCGCCATGGCCTTGCTCGGCGCCAGGCTCGCGCGCTGCGGCTATGCGCCGCGGGTCTACGCCTACCGCGGGCGCGACCCCCTGGAGGCCAATGTCGAGCAGCTTGCGCGGTTCACGCGCGAAACGCTCGCCGGGCGCGCGGCCCATTTCGTCGGGCATAGCCTCGGCGGCGTGCTGATCTTCGACATGCTCAACCGCCACCCCGACATCAAGGCCGCCTCGGTGCTGCTGCTGGGCGCGCCGGTGCGCGGCTGCCTTGCCGGCCGCCGGCTCGGCGCCGCGGCGCTGGGGCGGTGGATGATGGGCGAGTGCCGATCGCGCTGGATGGAGCGCGAGGCGAAGTGGCAGCGCGCCGAGCCCGTGGGCGTGGTCGCCGGTACGCTGCCGCTCGGCCTGGGTCGCGGGCTGGGGCGGTTGCCGGGACCGAACGACGGGGTGGTGTGCGTGGAGGAAACGACGGTCGAGGGCATGGCGGCGCGCTCGCTCGTCCCGCTGGGGCACAGCATGCTCATCATGTCCGGCCGCAGCGGAGCGCTGATCGAGCGATTTCTCGGCTCCGGGCGCTTCGAATGAAAAAGGTCCTTGTTCTGGCAGGAATCGTGGCGGCTGCCTTGATCGCGGGCTGCGAGTCGCTCGCCTACTACCGGCAGGCGATCGGCGGCCATCTGAACCTGATGGCAGCGGCGCGGCCGATCGATGCGTGGCTCGCCGACCCGCAGACCTCGCCCGAGCTGCGCAAGCGCCTGGAAGCCGCGGTGCGCATCCGCGAGTTCGCCTCGCGCGAGCTGCGGCTGCCCTCCAATGCGAGCTACGGCTCCTATGCCGACATCGGCCGGCCGTACGTGGTGTGGAACGTCTTCGCCGCCGCCGAGCTTTCGGTCGAGCCCAAGCAGGAGTGCTTTCCCTTTACCGGCTGCGTCAGCTACCGCGGCTTCTATTCCGAGCACGACGCGCGCCGCCATGCGGCGAAGCTGCGAGCCGAGGGCTACGACGTCCATATCGGCGGAGTGTCGGCCTACTCCACGCTCGGCTGGTTCGATGATCCGCTGCTCTCGACCTTCATCCAGTACCCGGACACGCAGCTTGCGCGGCTGGTGTTCCACGAGCTCGCGCACCAGGTGGCCTACGCCAAGAACGACACCACCTTCAACGAGTCCTTCGCGGTGGCAGTGGAGGAAGAAGGCGTGCGGCGCTGGCTGCAGGCCGAAGGCCGCGCTGCCGACCTCGAATCGTTCCGTGCCTCGCAGGCGCGAAAGCGCCAGTTCGCCGCGCGGGTGCAGCAGACGCGCGGGCGCCTCGCGGCGATCTACGCCGCCGGCTCGTCGCGCGAGGCCATGCTGGAGCAGAAGCGCGCCGAGTTCGACCGGCTGCGCGCCGATTACGGCGCCATCATCCCCGCCGAGCCCAGCAATGCCTTCCTGGTGTCGGTCGCCCTCTACACCGAGCTGGTGCCGGCGTTCGAGCGCCTGCTCGTCGAGAGCGGCTCGCTGCCGAAATTTTATGAGCGCGTGCGCGCCCTGGCGGCTAGCGGGCGGTCCAGCCAAGATCTATTGCTAGCGCGGCGCCCGTGATACTCGCGGCTTGGCTCATGTCAGCGGCACGTCGACGTGCCTGACGAACGCCGGGCGCGAGCGCAACCGCTCGAACCACGCCTCGACATTGGGAAAGCGCGGACGCTCGATCGGCACCCGCATCCAGCGCTGCACTTCGCAACCCAGCGGAATGTCGCCCATCGTGAAGGCTTTGCCAGCCACATAGGAATTTTTTGAAAGAGCACTTTCGGGAACGGCAAGCAGCTCCGCGCTTCGCTTGCATCCCTCTTCGATCGCCTTCAGGTCGCGCTTCTCCGCCGGCGTGCGGATCAGGCCCCAGAACACCGCGCGCATTGCGCTCTGGAAGGTGAATGCCCAGTCCATCCACCGATCGGCGTCGGCGCGCACCCGAAGGTCGTTAGGCCACAGCGTGCCGGCGCCGTGCTTCGCGGCGAGATAGCGCACGATCGCGTGCGACTCCCATAGCACGAAGCCATCGTCGTCGATCGTCGGCACCAGCGAGTTCGGGTTCATCTTCAGGTACTCGGGCGTCTTGGTCACGCCGTGCTGCATGCCCGCGTCGATGCGCTCGTACTTAAGGCCGAGCTCCTCTATCGCCCAGAGGGCTTTCTTGACGTTGACCGAGTTGGTGCGTCCCCAGATCTTCAGCATCACGGACTCCAAAAAGGAAAAAGGGGTCAGAGCAAATTATTCCTGCACAAGGCTGATACCGCCCCCGCGTTTCGAATAATTTGCTCTGACCCCTTTTTCTAGAAGCCTACGGCTTGGCCGTCGCGGCGCGGGTCGCTGGCGGCGAAGTAGCCGCCGTCGAGCTTCCAGATGAGCTGCGCGCAGCCGAACTGGTTGTAGTCGTCGGGCAGCGAGACGATCCTGTGGCCGCGTCCCTTGAGCTCTTCGAGCACCGCCGGCGCGAAGCTCGACTCCACGCTCACATCCATGCCCTGCACGATGCGGAAGCGCGGGCCGTCGCTTGCCGCCTGCGGGCTCTGGCCGTAGTCGGCGATGCGCACCATGACCTGGGCGTGCCCCTGCGGCTGCATGGTGCCGCCCATGACGCCGAAGCTCATCACCGGCTGGCCATTCCGGGTGACGAAGCCCGGGATGATGGTCTGGTAAGGACGCTTCTTCGGGCCTACGCAGTTCGGATGGCCCGGCTTGATGACGAAGGTGGAGCCGCGGTTCTGCAGCGAGACACCGTCGACCACCACCCCCGAGCCGAATCCGACGTAATTCGACTGGATGAACGAGACCATCATGCCCGAGCTGTCCGCGGCGGTGAGGTAGACCGTGCCGCCCTTGGGCGGGGTGCCGTGGCCGAAGTCCTGCGCGCGCTTCCGATCAATCAGTTTTGATCTTGATTTCAAATATTCCTGGTCGAGCAGCGCGCTCGGCTTTACGTCCATGTAGTCGATGTCGGCGACATAGCGCCAGGCGTCGGCGAATGCGAGCTTCATCGCCTCGATCTGCAGGTGCAGGCTGTCGGCGCCGTCTACCGGGTGCGAGCGCAGGTCGAAGTGCTCGAGGATGCCGAGCGCGATGAGGGTGACGATGCCCTGGCCGTTGGGCGGGATCTCGTGCAGCGTGTAGCCGCGATAGTCCATCTCGAGCGGCGTCACCCAGTCCGACTTGTGCGCCGCGAGATCGGCGGCCTGCATCACGCCGCCGTGCTTTTTCGCATGGGCTTCGAGCTTTTCCGCCAGCTCGCCTTTGTAAAACGCTTCTCCTTTGGTCCTGGAAATTTTTTCAAGGACGGCTGCGTGTGCCGGAAAGGCAAAGCGTTCCCCTGGCTTCGGCGCCCGGCCGTTCGGCAGGAAGGCCTCGGCAAAGCCGGGCTGGCCTTTCAGCTCCGGCACCTGTTTCGCCCATTGCCCGGCGATGGTGGGCGACACCAGGAAGCCTTCGCGCCCGTAACGGATGGCGTGCTCGAAGAGCTTCTCGAAGGGCAGCTTGCCGAATTTGCGGTGCAGCTCGACCCACGCCGATACGCAGCCCGGCACGGTGACGGTGTTCCAGCCGCGCGCCGGCATCGCCTTCTGCCCGCCGAAGTAGTCGAGCGTCCACGCGGCCGGCGAGCGGCCGGAGGCGTTCAGGCCGTGCAGCTGCCTGCCGTCCCACAGGATGGCGTAGGCATCGGAGCCGATGCCGTTCGAGACCGGTTCGACCAGGCTGAGCGTGATGGCGGTGGCGAGGATGGCATCGACCGCGGTGCCGCCCGCGGCGAGCATCTGCAGGCCGGCTTGCGCGGCAAGCGGCTGCGAGGTCGCAACCGCGTTGGCCGCGAGCAATGGTTTGCGCGGCCAGGCATACGGGTTGTTCCAGGCAAACGGGACTGTCATCGGCCTAGAGCGCGCGGACTTGCGAGAGATCGGTCAGGCCTTGCAGCACTTTCTCGATGCCGTCCTGCTTCAGGGTGCGCATGCCGGTGGCCATCGCCGCAGAGGCGATCTCGGTGATCGGCGCGCGCGTCTGGATCAGGCGCTTTACGGTGTGGTCCGCGACCAGCAGCTCGTAGACCCCCATTCTTCCCTTGTAGCCGGTCTTGTCGCAGGCCTTGCAGCCCTTCGGAGCACTCAGGGTCATCTTGCCCTGACCGCGCCACTTTTTCACCAGCTTGTCGGCATCCGCGCTGGCGCCGCCGCAATACTCGGCCGCGAGCTCTTCCATCTCCTTCACCGTCGGCTCGTGCTTCAGCTTGCATTCCGCGCACAGCTTCCTCACCAGGCGCTGCGCCAGGACGCCGAGCAGGGCGTCGGAGAAGTTGAACGGGTCCATGCCCAGGTCGAGCAGGCGCACCACGCTCTCGGCCGCGCTGTTGGTGTGCAGCGTCGACAGCACGATGTGCCCGGTAAGCGAGGCTTCGACGCCGATCTTGGTGGTCTCGGCATCGCGCATCTCGCCCACCATGATGACGTCGGGATCGGCGCGCATGAAGCTGCGCATCGCAGTGGCGAAGGTCCAGCCGATCTTGGCGTTCATCTGCACCTGGCGCAGCCCGACCTGCGTGATCTCGATCGGGTCTTCCGCGGTCCAGATCTTGGTATCGGTCGTATTGAGAAAGGCGAGCAGCGAGTGCAGGGTGGTGGTCTTGCCCGATCCGGTCGGGCCGCAGACCAGGAACATGCCGTGCGGCCTGGAGATCAGCCGCTTGATGTTCTCGAGCGCGGCGGCATCGAAACCGAGCTTGTCTACCGGCACCGGGATCGCCGCCGCCAGCACGCGCATCACCACGTCCTCCAGCCCGTTGGCGGTGGGAATGGTGGCCACGCGCAGCTCGACGTCGAGCGGGCCGAACTGCTTGAAAGCGATCTTGCCGTCCTGCGGCTTGCGCCGCTCGGTGATGTCGAGCTGGCTCATGATCTTGATGCGCGAGATGAGCGCCTTGCGGAACGAGCCGGGCACGTCCAGGTAGGTCACCAGGCTGCCGTCCTTGCGGAAACGGATTCGCAGGCTCTTGCCGGTGGGGTTGGCCTCGATGTGGATGTCGGAAGCCTTCTGCTCGACGGCGTCGAGGATGATCTTGTTCACCAGCTTGATCAGCGTACTGTCGCTCTCGGCGGCGTGCTGCTCCTTCAGCTCGACCTCGCCGCTCTCCGCGGCGAGGCGCGTGGTGAGCTCGCCGATGCCCACGTCCAGGCCCGCGCGTGCCGCGGCGATGGCGGCCGTATCACGCTCCGGACCGTAGCTGCGCTCGAGCGCGAAGCGGATGTCCTCCATCGACGCCATGACCGGCACCAGCTTGCTGCCGGCGATGAAGCGCAGCTCCTCCATCTTTCCCATCTGCATCGGATTGTCGACCGCGATGACCAGCGCGTTGTCGGCTTCGGCGACCGGGACGATGTTGTAGCGATACGCCACGGCAGAGGGAATGCGCTTCAGGACGTTGGGCGGGATCTTCAGCGAGCGCAGGTTGACGAAGGGGATGCCGAGCTTTTTCGCCATCAGGCCCTGGATCACCTCGGCATCGACCACCCCCATGTCGGCGAGGATCTGGCCCAGCGGCACCGAGCGGTTCCTCGCTTCCATGGCGAGCGCCTCATCGAGGTCGGCCTGGGTGATGTAGCCGAGCTCGACCAGAGTTTCGCCCAGCTTCTGCACCGGCTGGGCGCGCTGCTGCTTGAGCGCGGCGGCGAGCTGCTCCTGGGAAACGATCTGGTTCTCCGTCAGGTACTCGCCGAGCCTGCGGGTGCGCATCGCCAGCTGCTTCTCGAGCGCTGCCCCGACCGCTTCGGCCGAGGCGAGGTTCTGGTCGACCAGCATCTGCCCGATGTGCTTGCCGATGCTCGAGGTCTGCGCCGATTGCGCCGGCACGAAGCAGCGGATGACCGAGTTCTCCTTTTCCGGCAGGAACAGGAACATGCCGCACAGGGCGTGGACATAGCCGATGGTCTCGCCCTGGAAGTTCTGGCCGTCGATGAGCTGCACCGAGAAGGGCTGGTAATCCGACGGCGCGAAGGACTGCTCCTGCGCCGCCCCCAGAGAGTGCACCTCGCGCCGCAGGCCCACCGGCCGCAGCAGCTGCATCCAGAGCAGCTCGCCGAAGCCGATGCTCACGCTCGAGCTCTCATCGCTCTGGCGGAACTTGAGCAGCCCGTCGTCGGGCAGGAAGTTGAGCAGCGTGCCGGTCGCACGCGTGCCGTCCTTGAAGATCAGCAGGCATTCCTCGCTCGGCTGATCGCCGGCGTCGATCGCTTCGTAGTACGGCGGGGCAGGCCAGACGAAGCGCAGCTCGGTGGTCTGGGCCGCCTGCGAGGCCTCGAGCAGCGAGCGCAGCAGCTTGGTGGTGGTGTCCGGCGTCTGCTTCATGCGGCAAGCTCCTCGAAGTCGAGCACCACGCGCCCGACGACCTTGCCCGCCTTCAGGTCTTCCAAGGCGCGGTTCGCCTGGTCGGCGGGGCGCGTGTCCACCGGCGAGGCCCTGAGCTTCTTCTTCTTCGCCAGCGCGACCACTTCCTTCAGCTCCTGCAGGCTGCCGACGTAGGAGCCGACGATGCCGATCGCGCGCTGCGCGATCGGCGGCAGCGGGTGCGTGAGCTCGCCGCCATAGAGCCCGCAAATGACGTAGCGCCCGCCCTTGCGCAAGGCGCCGATCCCCAGTGCTGCGGTCGCCGGGCTGCCGACGAAGTCGATCGTCCCGGCGACGCCCTGCAGGGCCTGCAGCGCGTCCGGGGCGCGGGTATTGACGGTTTTCTTCGCGCCCAGCTTCGCCGCCGCCGAGAGCTTGGCGTCGTCGATGTCGCAGCCGATGATGTTCCCGACCCCTTTCGCGCGTAGCACCGAGATGCCCATGAGACCTACGCCGCCGCAGCCGATGACCGCCACCCGGTCCTTCGGGCCGAGCGCCGGCAGCTTGGCGGCTGCGCTGTACGCGGTGACCGCCGAGCAGGCGAGCGTCGAGGCGAAGGCGTCGTCGATGCCCGAGGTATCGACCAGGTATTTCGGGTCGGGCACCAGGACGTGCGTCGAATAGGCGCCGGCGCGGTTCACGCCGAGAAAGCGCGAGCCCGAGACGCAGTAATTGTCCTGGCCGGCCTTGCACACGGCGCACTTGCCGCAGCCGATCCAGGGGTACACGAGCCTCTTCTGGCCGACCCTGACCCCTTTTGCCTTCGGCCCGAGGGCTTCCACGACACCGAAGGGCTCGTGTCCCGGCGTGAAGGGCGGGATGCAGCCGCGTTCCTTGACGTAGAAGCGCTTGCCGGCACCCAAGTCGAAGTATCCGTCCCAGATATGCAGGTCGGAGTGGCACACCCCGGAGCGCGTGATGCGGACGAGGACCTCGCTGCCTTGGGGTTTTGGCGTCTCTCCTATTACTTTTTGAAGAGGCTGGCCATGCTCCACGATCTGGAAAGAAATCATGCCTTCGCCGCCTCTGACAGCGCCTGGTCGAGGTCCCACAGGATATCGTCCAGCGTCTCGATGCCCACCGAGATGCGGACCATGTCGGGCGTCACGCCGGCCTTGAGCTGGTCGGCATCGCTCATCTGCCGGTGCGTGGTCGACGCCGGGTGGATGACCAGCGTCTTCGCGTCCCCGATGTTGGCGAGGTGGCTCATGAATTGCGCTGCCTCGATGAAGCGCTCGCCGGCCTTGGTTCCTCCCTTGACCCCGAAGTTGAGCAGCCCCGATGCTCCCTTGGGCAGGTATTTCTTTGCCAGCGCATGGTATTTGTCGTCTGGCAGCCCGGGGTAGTTGACCCATGCTACCCGCGGATGGTCCTGCAGGAACTTCGCCACCGCCAGCGCGTTCGCGCAATGCCGGTCCATGCGCACGTGCAGCGACTCGAGGCCCTGCAGCAGGAGCCAGGCGTTGAGAGGAGAAAGCGAAGGGCCAAAAGTGCGCATGATCTCCATGCGGGCCTTCATGGTGTAGCCGAAGTCGCCGAAGGTCTCGTGGAAGATCACGCCGTGGTACCCGGGCGAGGGCTCGGTCATGCCGGGGAACTTGCCGTTGCCCCAGGGGAAGTCGCCGCGCTCGACCACCACACCCGCCAGCGTGGTGCCATGCCCGCCGAGGTACTTGGTGGCCGAATGGACCACGATGTCGGCGCCCAGCACCAGCGGGTTGCACAGGAAGGGGCTCGGCACCGTGTTGTCGATCAGCAGCGGCACGCCGTGCGCGTGCGCCACCTCCGCGACCGCGGCAATGTCGAGCACCACCAGGCTCGGGTTGCCGAGCGACTCGGCGAACACCGCGCGCGTGTTCGGCCGCATCGCGGCGGCGAACGCGGCGGGGTCGGTGGCATCGACGAAGCTGGCCTCGACGCCGAACTTCTTCAGGTTCACCGCCAGCATCGTCACGGTGCC
>DASQGB010000381.1:0-3344 GCA_035632815.1 Burkholderiales bacterium
AAGCCGGGCGGGATCCAGGCCATCTGGTGGTTGGCATCCGAGAGCTTGAATCCCACCCACTTCTTGAAGCTCGGCGAGCTGCTCCTGAGATCCACCGCTATATCGTAGATCTCGCCACGCAAGGCGGTAATCAGTTTGCCCTGCGGCCGCACGACCTGGTAATGCAGCCCGCGGATCACGTTCTTCACCGAGCGCGAGCGGTTGTCCTGCACGAACTCGACGTCGAGCCCCGTGAGTTCGCGAAAGGTCCGGCGGTTGTAGCTCTCGAAGGTCGTGCCGCGGGCGTCCTCGAATACCCGCGGCTCGAGCAGCAGCACCTCGGGGATGCCGGTGCGGATCAGCTTCACCCGGGCGTGCGGTCGGACAGGACCCGCAGCAGGTACGCCCCGTAGCCGCTCTTCTCGAGGGGCTTCGCCAGCGCCTCGAGCTGGCGCGCGTCGATGAAGCCCATGCGGTAGGCGATCTCCTCGGGGCAAGCGATCTTCAGGCCTTGCCGGCGCTCGATGGTGGCGATGAAGTGCGAGGCTTCGAGGAGATCGTCGTGGGTCCCGGTATCGAGCCAGGACATGCCGCGCCCCATGCGGATTGCTTCGAGCTCGCCGCGCTCGAGGTAGGCGCGGTTGACGTCGCTGATCTCCAGCTCGCCGCGCTTCGAGGGCTTGAGCTTCGAGGCGATCTCGACCACTTGATTGTCGTAGAAATACAAACCGGTCACGGCGTAGCGCGACTTCGGCCGGTCTGGTTTCTCTTCGATGCCCAGCACCTTGCCTTGGCGATCGAGCTCGACTACGCCGTAGCGGCCGGGGTCATTGACCGGATAGGCGAACACCGTGGCGCCGGGCTCGCGCGCGGCGGAGCGCGGGAGCAGCCCGGTGAGCGCCTCACCATGGAAGATGTTGTCGCCCAGGACGAGGGCCACCCGGTCTTTGCCGATGAAGTCGCGCCCTACGAGGAAAGCCTGGGCGATGCCTTCGGGCCGCGGCTGCACCGCGTACTCGAGCCGCAATCCGAGTTTTCTGCCGTCGCCGAGCAGCTCTTTGAAGCGCGGCGTGTCCTGCGGGGTCGAGATGACGAGGATGTCGCGGATCCCGGCGAGCATCAGGGTGCTCAGCGGGTAGTACACCATCGGCTTGTCGTAGACCGGCAGGAGCTGCTTCGAGACCGCCTGCGTCACCGGATAAAGCCGCGTGCCGGAGCCGCCGGCGAGGATGATGCCTTTCACGTCGCCTCCGACGGGGCGAAGTGCCGCTCCATGTGCTCGAGGTACCAGGCGACGGTCTTCTTCAGGCCGGTCTCGAAGCTCTCCTTCGGCTGCCAGCCGAGCTCGCGCCGGATCCTGGCGATATTCATGGCGTAGCGCCGGTCGTGGCCGGGGCGGTCGGTGACGAAGGCGATCAGATCGGAATGGCGCCCCTGCCGGCGCGGCCGGGCCTCGTCGAGGAGGGAGCACAGCGTGTTGACGAGGTCGATGTTCGCGCGCTCGCTCTCGCCGCCGATGTTGTAGGTCTCGCCGACGCGGCCGCGCTCGAGCACCAGGCGCAGCGCGTCGCAGTGGTCCTCGACGTAAAGCCAGTCGCGCACGTTGCGGCCGTCGCCGTATACCGGCAGCGCCTTGCCGGCGAGGGCGTTGCGGATCATGAGCGGGATCAGCTTCTCGGGAAACTGGTGCGGCCCGTAGTTGTTCGAGCAGTTGGTCGTCAGCGTGGGCAGGCCGTAGGTGTGGCGGTAGGCGCGCACCAGGTGGTCGGCGGCCGCCTTGGAGGCGGCGTAGGGGCTGTTCGGCGCGGCCGGCGTGGTCTCGGTGAACGCCGGATCGCCCGGGCCGAGGGAGCCGTAGACCTCGTCGGTCGAGACCTGCAGGAAGCGAAAGCGCTCCCGCGCGGCGCCGGGAAGCGATTTCCAGAAAGCGAGGGTTTCCTCGAGCAGCGCGAACGTGCCGACGATATTCGTCTGCACGAATGCCTCGGCCCCGGCGATCGAGCGGTCGACGTGGCTCTCCGCGGCGAAGTGCAGAATGGCCCTTGGTTTGTGCTTCTGCAGAACATCCTTGGTCAATTGCCGGTCGCAGATGTCGCCGCGCACGAAGAGGTGGCGCGGGTCGCCCCTCAGGGCGTCGAGGTTGCGCAGGTTGCCGGCGTAGGTGAGCTTGTCGAGGTTGACGATCGCCTCGCCGCTCTGCGCAATGCTCGACAGGACGAAATTGGAGCCGATGAAGCCGGCGCCGCCGGTGACGAGAAGCATGGGCGCGTTACCTGCTACGGCGGCCTTTTCGACGTGATTTCGTCGCCGGCATGTATTAAGCGACTCGCAGCCCGAAATACTTTTGGAATGGCTGGAAATCGCGGTCGCGGTGCAGCAGCGAATGTCCCCGCGCAATGCAAAAACTGGCAATCAACACGTCGATCGTCTTCCGCACGGTGATTCCCCGCCGTCTCAAAACCCGATAGTAGCTGACACCGCGCTCTGCAACTTCGCGGCCGAGCATGTCTTCATACGCCAGCCTGCCAAGCAAGCGCCTCGCGCGGCGATAGTCGCGCTGTGCGTCGAAGCCGCGCAACACCTCCGCGAGGATAATGTCTCCGGTCAGAAGAACCTCGTTGCCAAGGAGCTCGTCAAGCAGGTTGGTTTCGCGGGAGGGTACTCCATTGAAGTAGTCGACCCACACCGAGCTGTCGACTAGCACCACGGCGGGATGGTCAGCTTCGTCGCGACGAGTCGAGGTCGCCGCGCCAGCGCAGCTTGCCGCGATACCGGCGAATGCGCTCCTGTTCCTTCAGTTTCACCAATAACTCGAGCCCGCGATGCACGATTTCGCGTTTCGTCTTGAGCGAGGTAAGCCGCGCCGCACGCCGAATGAGGCTTTCGTCGAGATCGATGTTGGTTCTCACAAGGGTCCATTGAGGTGTATAGAAGAGAGGAATCATACACCACAGCGGCGTTCCAGGAAATTTGCTCTGACCCCTTTTCAAGCCGCGGCGCGCTCGGCGGAGTACTGGGTGCGGTACAGGCGCGCGTAGGCGCCCTCCTTCGCCAGCAGCTCGGCGTGCCGCCCGATCTCGACGATGCGGCCGTTCTCCAGCACCACGATTCGGTCGGCGCGCTCAATGGTCGAGAGCCGGTGCGCGATGACTACGGTGGTGCGGCCGCGCATCAGGGTCTCGAGCGCCGCCTGTACTTGCCGCTCCGATTCCGAGTCGAGCGCCGAGGTCGCTTCATCCAGGATCAGCAGCGGGGCGTTCTTCAGGATCGCGCGCGCGATGGCGAGGCGCTGGCGCTGGCCGCCCGACAAACGCAGGCCGTTCTCGCCGATCAGGGTGTTGAGGCCTTCGGGGGTCTCGCGGATG
>DASQGB010000382.1:0-3449 GCA_035632815.1 Burkholderiales bacterium
CCGGCGATCATCAGGTTGAGGATGCCGGCGACGCGCAGCGTTCCGGGCAGCCCGACCCACGCGATGAGCACAAAGCCGCTCGTCAGCACGCCCGCCGCGGCGCCGAGGCTGTTGGTGAAGTAAAGCATCGCCACCGATTCCCCGGCGGCGCGCGGATGCGCGCGCGCGAGCCCCGCGCTCATCAGTGGAAACGTCATGCCGAGCAGGATCGATTGCGGCAGGATCAGCACGCAGGCGAGCGTGAGCTTGGCGCCGAGCGCCGGCCACTCGCCGCCGAGGGCGGGAAGAAGCGACGCATACGACCAGTCGGTGAGCGACACGAACAATGGATGGAAGGCGAGCGCGGCGACGCCGACCAGCGCCTCGACCAAGGCGTAGGCGGCGAGCGGGTTGCCAAGGCGCTCGGAGCGGCGGCTGCAGTAGGCCGCGCCGGCCGCCATCCCGCCCATGAACACGGCGAGCACCAGCGACTGCGCGTACGCGGCGTGGCCGAGGTAGAGCTTCAGGTAATGCGTCCAGATGGACTCGTAGATCAGCCCTGCGAATCCGGACGCAGTGAACAGCAGATAGAAGGCGCCGCGCGACATGCGCCGCGATGCTAATTTAGCCGGGTGGGCTTGTCATCGCGCCTGTCGCTGTTTTACTTCCTGCATTTCGCATACGGCGGCGCGATGGTGGCCTATTTTCCGCTCTACCTTGCCGGGCGCGGCCTGCGGCCGGGCGAGATTGCGCTGGTGCTTGCGCTGCCTCAGCTTGCGCGCATCGTCGCGCCGCCGGCCTGGGGCTCGCTTGCCGACCGCAGCGGCGCGCAGCGCGGCATCGTCGCGTTCTCCTGCGCTGCCGCGGCGGCGGGCTGCGCGCTGCTGCCGTACGCCGGCGGCCTGCCCGCGATCGCCGGCCTGGTCGGCGCGATGAGCTTGCTCTCGGCTGCGGCGCTGCCGCTGGTCGAGGCGATCACCCTCGGCTCGCTGGCCGGGCAGGCGGGCCGCTACGGGCCGATCCGCCTGTGGGGCTCGATCGGCTTCATCGCCGTGGTGCTGGCCGGCGGCATGTGGCTCGACGTTCAGCCGGTCGCAACGTTGCCGGTAGCGCTCGTGCTTTTCATGCTGGCCGCGCTTGTCGTGGGGCTGGCGTTGCCCGCCGGCGGCGGGCACACGGCCGCCGAGTCGCAGGCCGTGCAGTTGACGCCGGCCGCGCGGCGCCTGCTCGCGGCGGGCTTCTGCATGTCTTTCGCTCACGGCACTCTGTACGCGTTTCTGACGCTGTACCTCGAGCGCCTGGGCTATAGCGGCAGCGCTATCGGGGTGCTGTGGACGATCGGCGTGCTGGCGGAGATCGCCGTGTTCCTCTATCTGCCGCAGCTCTTCCGCCGCTTCGCGCTGTGGCGCTTGCTCCAGGCAAGCTTCCTTTGCGCCGTGCTGCGCTTTGCGGCCATCGCCTGGGGCGCGAGCGAGCTTTGGATCGTGGCCGCGGCCCAGGTGCTGCACGGAGCCACGTTCGGCGTGTTTCATGCGGCTTCGGTTGCCGCAGTGCACCGGGTATTCCCCGAAACCGCGCAGGCGCGCGGCCAGACGCTGCTTTCGAGCGTCGGCTACGGCGCCGGCGGCGCGGCCGGGATGCTCGCCGCCGGCTGGGCCTGGGAGGCCGCCGGGCCAGCCATGGCGTTCTCGCTTTCGGCGCTGGCCGCGGTGCCGGGCCTCCTTCTTGCCTATACCTTGAAACGACCCTGCGTTTGAGCTGTCAACAGAGGGGTCGGGCAAACGTTGGAGGAGCTCATGAGTCGCAAGTATCTGATCGCTATCGCCGCTTCCGGGATATTGGGGACTGGCTGCTCTACCGTCGACACCACCAAGGCGGGGGTCGTCGGCGTCGACCGGGACCAGCGCATGATGGTCTCTGCGCAGGAGGTCGATGCAGGGGCCCAGAAGGCCTACGCGCAGATGATGGCCGAGGCGCAGAAGAAGGGCATCCTCGACAAAGATGCGGCCCAGCTAAAACGCGTGCAGGCCATCACGCAGCGACTGATTCCTCATACCGCCGTGTTCCGCCCCGATGCAGTCAAGTGGCCCTGGGAAGTACATGTGATTTCCATCGACCAGGTCAATGCCTGGTGCATGCCCAGCGGGAAAATGGCCATGTACACCGGCCTCATTCAGAAGCTCAACGCCACCGACGACGAAATCGCGGCCGTCATGGGCCACGAGATCGCGCACGCTTTGCGCGAGCACGCGCGCGAGCGCATTTCCCGGCAGATGGGCACGCAAATGACCATCGGTATCGTGGGTGCGCTCTTCGGCGTCGGGCAGATGGGACAAGGCATCGCCGGAACTGTGGCCGACGTGACCCTCAACCTTCCCAATTCGCGCCTTCACGAGACCGAGAGCGACCGCATCGGCGTCGAGCTGGCGGCGCGCGCTGGTTTTGATCCGCGCGCCGCGGTCACGCTGTGGGAGAAGATGGGCAAGGCGAGCAGCGGCGGCCAGCCGCCGCAGTTCCTCTCCACGCACCCCTCGCACGAGACGCGCATCAAGGACCTGCAGGAGTATTCGGCCAAGGTTCTGCCGCTTTACCAGGCGGCAAAGGGCGGCGCTGCCGTCGGCAAGTAACTTATACTCCATGTTTCCGCAGCGGAAACATGGGCAAGACTCTCTACGACAAGCTCTGGGATAGCCACGTCGTCCACGTCGAGGAAGACGGGACGGCGCTGCTATACATCGACCGCCACCTCGTCCACGAGGTGACGAGCGCGCAGGCCTACGAGGGCCTGCGCAGCGCCGGGCGCAAGCCCTGGCGCGTGGACTCGGTGGTCGCCACCGCCGACCACAACACCCCGACCACCCACTGGGAAGAGGGCATCGAGGGCGTGCGCGATCCGTTCGCGCGCCTGCAGATCCAGACGCTCGACGCGAACATGAAAGAGTTCGGCGCCAAGGTCTATTTCCCCTATCTCGACAAGCGCCAGGGCATCGTCCACGTCATCGGCCCGGAGCAGGGCGCCACGCTGCCGGGGATGACGGTGGTCTGCGGCGACTCGCACACCAGCACCCACGGCGCCTTCGGCTGCCTCGCGCACGGCATCGGCACCTCGGAGGTCGAGCACGTGCTTGCGACGCAGTGCCTGACGACGCGCAAGATGAAGAACATGCGGGTGAACGTCGAGGGGCCGCTCGCCCGCGGCGTCACCGCGAAAGACGTGGCGCTCGCCATCATCGGGCGCATCGGCACCGCCGGCGGCACCGGCTCGGCGGTCGAGTTCGCCGGCAGCACCCTCCGCGCGCTGTCGATGGAAGGCCGCATGACGGTGTGCAACATGGCGATCGAAGCGGGCGCGCGCGCCGGCATGATCGCGGTGGACGAAACCACCCTGCAGTACCTCAAGGGCCGCCAGTTCGCCCCGAAGGGCGCGCTGTGGGACCAGGCGGCGGCTGATTGGCGCGCGCTGAAGAGCG
>DASQGB010000383.1:0-3469 GCA_035632815.1 Burkholderiales bacterium
GTAGAGCGAGCCGTGCGCCAGGTTCACCATGTTCATGATGCCGAACACCAGCGTCAGGCCCGCCGCCATCAGGAACAGCATGACGCCGTACTGCAGGCCGTTCAGCAACTGCTCGAATACCAGTGCCCAGGTCATGAAAAAGGGCGCAGTCGCGCCCCTTTTTTGGTTCAGTTAATGAATTGAATCACCACTTCATCTTGCAGTCCTGCGAGTAAGCGTCCTTGTGCTTCTCGAACGCCTTCTGCAGGATGCGCATCTCCGCGCCGTCGGGCCCCGAACTCTTCACCGCCTGCAGCAGGTAGAAGTCCTGGATCGGGTGGTGGTTCACGTTGTACTGGAACTTGCCGCGGATCGAGTTGAAATCCGCCTTGCGCATCGCCGCCACCAGCGCCTTGGTGTCCTTGACATTGCCCTTGGTCGCCTTCACCGCGGAGTCGATCAGCATGATCGAGTCGTAGCTCTGCGCGCCGTAGAAGGACGGCGTGTAGCCGAACTTCTTGCGGAAGTCGCCGACGTACTTCTCGCTCGCCGGGATCTTGATGTCGGGGCTCCAGAAGCGCGCCTCGTACTGGCCGATCGCGGCCTCCTTGAGGGCTGGCAGCGTGGTCTCGTCCACCGTGAACACCGTGTAGAGCGGAATCTGGTCGCGCAGTCCCGCCTGCACGTACTGCTTGACGAACTGGATGCCCATGCCGCCCGGATAGAAGGCAAAGACCGCTTTCGGGTTCTTGGAGCGCAGCTGGCTGATCTCGGCCTGGTAGTCCTGCTGCTGGAACTTGGTGTAGACCTCCTCGACGATGCGGCCCTTGTAGTAGCGCTTGAGGCCCGCCACCATGTCCTTGCCCGCCTGGTAATTCGGCGCCAGCACGTACAGGTCGTTGACGCCCTTGTCCTGCAGGTACTTGCCCATCGCCTCGGGCGACTGGTCGTTGTTCCAGGAAGTCGAGAAATAAAGCTCGTTGCACTGGCTGCCGGCGAGGGGGCTCGCGCCGGCGTTGGAGCCGACCATGATCTTGCCGGCGCCGGTCACCACCGGCATGACGGCCATCATGACGTTGGACCAGATGATGCCGGAGACGAAGTCGACCTGGTGGCGCTTGAGCATCTCCTCAGCGAGTTGCACGCCGACCTCGGGCTTGAACTGGTCGTCGCCGTAGATCACCTCGGTCTCCAGGCCGCCGACGCGGCGGTTCAAGTGATCCAGCGCGATCTCCACAGAATCCTTCATGTGCTTGCCGATGATGGCGGGCGGGCCGCTCATCGTCGAGATGAAGCCGATCTTGAGCTTCTGCTGCGCCACCGCCGGGGTCGCGAACGCGACCGCAGCCGCCAGCAGGCCGGCGCAAATGGGTCTGATCACCGTCGTCTCCTCAGGAATATTCTGAATATATTTGAATCAAAACTGGGACTTATGCAGTCTAGAGTCCATCCTGGGATTGCGCAAGCAATGCGTCGCGCATAAGCTGTGCCGAACACCATGGCGGCCAGGAAACGTATTTTCGGTTGGGTGATCGTCGCGGGCGGGGCTGCCGCCGCCGCGGCCAGCCTCCTGCCGACGCAAACCGCGCCCGATGCGGCGCCCGTGGCGAAACCGCAGGGGCAGGTAGCGAAGCCCGCGGAGCCGCTTCTCGCCGCGCTTCCCTCCAGAGAAGGCATCGGCCAGCCGCGCGGGGAATTTCTCGGCTCGCGTTCATGGGCGCCGCCGCAGACGCCGGCACGGCCGCAGGCCGCCCCGGTCGCTGCGCCGCCGGTCGTCGCACCTGCAGCGCCTCCCATGCCGTACCGCGTCGCCGGCCAGGTGGTGCATGACGGCAAGGCGCAGGTCGTCCTTGCCAGGGACGATCGCGTGCTCACGGTTCGAGAAGGCGACACGCTCGAGGGCGGCTACCGCGTCGAGTCGATCCGCGCGGACCGCGTGACGCTGGTGTACACGCCGCTCGGCATCGAGCAGCATCTTTCGGCCGCCTTGACACCCGAGCCGCCGCGCGCCGTTGCCGCTGCTCCGCAGCCCGCGGCGGACTCGCGGCCGGCGCAGCTGCGCTGGGAAGGCCCCGCGCGCGTGCAGGCCGGCAACCCGTTCGACGTCGCGCTCAAGCTCACCTCCGCTCAAGCGGTGCGCTCTTCGCCGCTGCAGCTGAGCTACGACGCGAAGCTGCTCGAGGCGGTCGCGGTCCGCGCGGGTGGCTTCTTCGCAGACGGCAACTTCACCTACCGCGTCAATCCCGGCGGCTCGATTTTCGTCGGCGCCTCCGGCGCCGGCGCCGTGGCCGCGGACGCGGAATTCCTGATCGTCACCTTCCGCCCGATCCGCTCGGGCGCGGCCGAGCTCAAGCTGTCCTCGGTGGTGCTGCAAGGCGCTTCGGGCCGCATCGTGCACGAGCCTCCCGCGGCGTTTCGAACTGCGATCGTCCAGTAACTCTGCGCTTTAGGACTCTTCGATAGAAAGGCGGCCTGCGGGCCGCTTTTTTTTGTCCGCAATGTTCCTTTTCCGGACTGCACTTAGCGCGCTGAGCTGAGATTTGTCCGCGCTGTCATGCACCCTTCACGCGACGGTAACAGCGCGGCGCTAGTCTGCGCGCCGAACCCTAGTTTTTTCTCAACCGCAGTCATCAGGGAGGTTGCATGACGTTCAGCAGGAGTCTCATCGCCTCGTCGCTGTCGATCGCGCTGGCGGGCGCGGCGCTGCCCGCGCTCGGCGACACCTTCAAAGGGCCGAGCAGCTCGCAGACGCCTTACGTGGTCAACGTGCCGCGCAGCGTCGACATCATCTCGCTCATCACGGTGGGCGACTCGGTCAACGACAAGCCGGGCTCGGCGACGCCCTACCGCATGGTCGGCATTCCCGACGGCCTCGGCGCCTACGACAACCACGACGGCACGTTCACGGTGCTAATGAACCACGAGCTCGCGCCGACCGTCGGCGTGCAGCGCCGCCACGGTTTCGCGGGCGCGTTCGTCTCGCAATGGATCGTGCGCAAGAGCGACCTCGCCGTGCTGCACGGCGGCGACCTCGCCAAGCAGGTCATGGAGTGGGACGCGGCGACACAGAGCTTCGTGCCCGCCATTCGGCCGATGGGCCGCCTGTGCTCGGCCGACCTGCCTGCGCCCACGGCTTTCTACAACCGCAAGACCGGCAAGGGCTATACCGGGCGGATCTTCATGAACGGCGAGGAGGTCGGCAACGAAGGCCGCGCGTTCGCGCACATCGTGACGGGTCCGGGCGCCGGCATCAGCTACGAGCTGCCGTCGCTCGGCAAGTTCTCCTGGGAGAACTCGGTCGCGAGCCCCTACGAGCAGGACAAGACCGTGGTCGTCGCCACGGACGACAGCACGCCCGGGCAGGTCTACGTCTACGTCGGCCAGAAGCAGTCGACCGGCGACGAGATCGAAAAGGCGGGCCTGCATGGCGGCGTGCTCTATGGCGTCAAGGTAGATGGCGTGGCGCTGGAAGTGCGCGAGACCGGAATTC
>DASQGB010000384.1:0-11808 GCA_035632815.1 Burkholderiales bacterium
CGATCTGGATCGTGGACAGAAAGCGCGTCGGCTCCTCGCCCAGGCGCAGCGCGGCGGCCGCGCCGGAAACCCCGTCGGCGGCGAGCACCTTCAGGCGTCCCTTGCGCGCGGTCACGAGCGCGATCTCCGACATCGCGAACGCGCCGTTGAGAAGAATCAGGGCGAACAGGAGGGCGACGTCCATGATTCTTTCCTCAGTCCTCGGCGCTGAAGCCGGAGGCTTTGACGATGGGAGCCCACTTTTCCAGATCCGACTTGAGCGTCGCGGCGAAGCCGACCGGCGTCATCGCCACCGCCTCCATGCCGAGCTTGAGGAAGCTTTGCTGGGCGTCGCCGTGGCCGCTGGCGTCGGCGATGGCGTTGGCGAGGCGCGCGATGGTCTCGCGCGGCGTCTTGGCGGGCGCAAGAAAGCCGAGCCAGGGCAGGATCACGATGTCCTTGAAGCCCGACTCGGCCAGCGTCGGCACCTCGGGAAGAAAGCGCGAGCGCTTGTCGCCCGTGGTGGCGAGCGCGCGCAGCTTGCCGCCTCTCAGGTGCGGCAGGAGCTCGCCGATCGGGTGGATGCCGACGGGGATCCGACCGCCCAGCAGGTCCTCCAGCGCCGGCGCGCCCTTGTCATGCACCGGGGAAAGCTTGACTTGCGCGTCGCGCGCGAGCATCACGCCGACGAAGTGCGGCGTGCCGCCGGCCGCCGTGGTGGCGTACAAGGCCTGCTTCGGGTTGGCTTTCGCCCAGGCGACATAGTCGACGGCGGTGCGTACCTCGGCGGGAAGCGCGGGTCCGGCGGCGAGCGCGAGGCCCGAGCGCACGATAAGCGACACGGGCGCGAAATCGGCGAGCGGGTCGTAGGAAAGCTTGCGGAAGCTGTGGGGATACACCGTCATCAGGAAGTCGGGCGTGAAAAGCAGCGTCGAGCCGTCGGGTTCCGCGTTCTTCACCGCCTCGACGGCGGTGCGGCCCGAGGCGCCGACGCGATTCTCGACGATCACCGTGCCGGCGTAATTCCCGCGCAGCTTGTCGGCGACGACGCGCGCCAGGGCGTCGGCTGCGCCGCCGGCCGGGAAAGGCACGATGATGCGCAGCGCCTTCGTCGTTGCTTGCGCCGTCACCCTGGGGGAAAGCGCGAGGGCAAGAGAGCCGATCAGCAAGCGGCGACGGGTCGATTCAATCCTCAATGCGGTCTCCTTTTATACTCGAGGCCACAGCATATGCGAAGACTAAGGCTGGGAGTGGCCGGACTCGGGCGCGCATTCGCCCTCATGGTGCCGACCCTGTCGCGCGATCCCCGCGTCGAGCTCGTCGCCGCTGCCGATTTACGGCCGGAAGCGCTCTCTCGATTCAAGGCGGACTTCGGCGGCAGGACCTTCAGCACCGTGGAAGAGCTTTGCCAAGACCCGTCGGTGGAAGCCGTCTATATAGCGACCCCACACCAGTTTCACGCCAAGCATGCCAGGATCGGTTTTTCGTATAAGAAGCATGCCTTGGTCGAAAAGCCGATGGCGCTGACGCTCGAGGAATGCCGAGCGATGATCGCTGCGGCGCGCAAGGCCGGCGTGCATCTCATCGTCGGCCACAGCCACAGTTTCGACGCGCCGATTCTTCATGCACGCAAGCTCATCGCGAGCGGCGCGATGGGGCGCGTGCGCATGATTACCGCGCTCAATTTCACCGACTACCTGTACCGGCCGCGGCGGCCGGAGGAGCTCGACACCCGCCGCGGCGGCGGGGCGGTGTTCAACCAGGCCGCGCACCAGGTCGACATCGTGCGGCTGCTCGCGGGCGGCCGCGCGAGGAGCGTGCGCGCCTCGACCGGAAACTGGGACCCGTCCAGGCCGACCGAAGGCGCCTATTCCTGCTTCCTGAATTTCGAGAATGGCGTGACGGCAACACTCGCTTATAGCGGCTACGCGCACTTCGACTCGGACGAATTCTGCGACTGGATCGGCGAGCTCGGGCAGAAGAAGGACCCCGGCCGCTACGGCGCTGCCAGGAAGTCGCTGCAAGGCGATGAGCTCTCGCTGAAGAACGCCCGGAACTACGGTGGCAGCGAGTACAACGCAATCGCGGGTGAAACCCTGCATCAGCATTTCGGCCTGCTGATCGTGTCCTGCGAGCGCGCCGACCTGCGGCCGCTGCCGAGCGGCGTGATGGTCTACGGCGACGCCGAGCAGAAGCTCGACCCCCTGCCCGCGCCGAACGTGCCGCGCGCGGAGGTGGTGGACGAGCTCTATGCGGCGGTGGTCGACGGCAAGGCGCCCCTCCACGACGGCGAATGGGCGCTCGGGACTACCGAAGTCTGTCTGGCGATCCTGCGCTCCGCCGGGGAGCAGAAGGAGATCGTGCTTTAATCGATTTTCGCGCCCGAAGCCTTCACTAGCTGCCCGTATTTCTCGTGCGCGGCCTTGTTGATCGCGCCGTACTGCTCGGGGGTGTTGCCCACCGGCTCGATGCCGAGCTGGCCGAAGCGCTGCGCGACGTCGGGCAGCTTCACTGCTTTTGCGATCTCGGCGGCAAGCCTGCCGATCACCTCGCGCGGTGTGCCGGCGGGGGCCAGCATGCCGATCTCCGCGACGAACTCGTAGCCGGGGACGCCCGATTCGGCGACCGTCGGCACATCGGGGGTCTGCGGCATGCGCCTGGCGGTGCTCACTGCGAGGAGCTTGACCTTGCCGCTCTTCACGTGGCCCTCGATCGACGGCAGGGCGGAATACAGCAGCGCCACCTGCCCGCCGAGCAGCGCCGGCACCGACTGGCCGGTGCCCTTGTACGGCACGTGCACCAGGTCGATGCCCAGGCCCGACTTGAGCGCCTCGGTCGCGAGATGGTGGATGCTGCCGATGCCGGAGGAGCCGTAGTTCAGCTTGCCCGGCTGCGATTTCGCGAGCGCCGCCAGCTCCTTCATGTTGTTCGCCTGCACCGAGGGATGCGCCACGAAGTACAGCGGCGAGGTGCCGACCAGGCTCAACGGCGCGAGGTCCTTCATGGGGTCGTACGGCAGCTTCGAGAAGATGTGCGGGTTGATGGCGATCTGGCCGACGTCGGCGACGAGCAGCGTGTAGCCGTCGGCGGGCGCCTTCGCCACGTCGGTGACGCCGGTGATGCCGCCCGCGCCGCCCTTGTTCTCGACCACCATCTGCTGGCCGAGCGCGTCGCCGAGCTTCGCGCCGACGATGCGCGCGATGGTGTCGGGCAGGCCGCCCGGCGCGTAAGGCACCACGATCTTTACCGGGCGATTCGGATAGGGCTGCGCATGCACTGCGCCGGCGACCAGCAGCAGACAAAGCAGTTTCAGAATTCTCACGGATCCTCCTGGGAGCGGAAAGTATACTGCGCCGATGGCCAGACTGAGACTGACGTTCGCTTGCTGGGAGTACGACCGCACGCGCGCGCTCGCCGACGGCAGCGTGAAGCCCGACGGCATCGAGCTCAACTACCTCGCGCTGCCGGTGGAGGAAACCTTCTTCCGCATGCTGCGCAACCGCGAGTTCGACTGCTCGGAGATGTCGCTGTCGTCCTACGTTGCTTCCTTGAATCAGGAAAATCCTGCCTTCATCGCGATTCCCGCGTTCCCTTCGCGCTTCTTCCGCCACTCGTGCATCTTCGTCTCGGCGAAGAGCGGCATAAGAGAGCCCGCCGGCTTGAAGGGCAGGCGCGTCGGCGTGCCCGAGTACCAGATGACCGCGCCGGTGTGGATCCGCGGCATCCTGTCCGACGACTACGGCGTCAAGGTCACCGACTACGAGCATTGCCCCGGCGGCGAGGAGGAGCCCGGGCGCGAGGAGAAGCTCAAGCTCGACTTGCCACCTGGCATCAAGCTGCGTCCCATCGGGAAAACCCAAACCCTTGCACGCATGATCGCGGACGGCGAGCTCGACGCCCTCGTCACCGCCCGCGCGCCCTCGAGCTTCGCAAGCAGTCCCGACAAGGTGAAGCGCCTGTTCCCGGACTACGTAGCCGCCGAGCGCGACTACTACCGCCGCACGAAGATCTTTCCGATCATGCACACGGTGGTGATCCGGCGCGACGTGTACGACAGGACGCCGTGGGTCGCGCAGTCGCTGTTCAAGGCCTTCGTCGCCGCGAAGGCCAAAGCGATGGAGCATCTCAACCAGACCGCAGCGCTGCCGGCGATGCTGCCCTGGCTGGTACATCACGTCGAGGAGGCGAGGCGCGAGATGGGCGAGGACTGGTGGCCGTACGGCCTCGCGCCCAACCGCCAGGTGCTCGACAGCTTCCTGCGCTATCACCACGAGCAGGGCCTGTCGAAGCGCCGCTTCGCGGCCGAGGAGCTGTTCGCGAAGGAAACCTTGGAGTCGTTCAAGGTATGAGCTACATAAACTGGAAAATCAAGGGGCCGAAGATCGCCTCGTGCAACTGCGCCTACGGCTGCCCCTGCGAGTTCAACGCGGCGCCGACCCACGGCATGTGCGAGGGGCTCGAGGCGCAGCGCATCGACGAGGGCTGGTTCGGCGACGTGCGGCTCGACGGCCTGGTGTTCGGCGCCCGCTACCGCTGGCCCGGACCGGTGCACCAGGGAAACGGCGTCGTGCAGGGCGTCATCGACGAGCGCGCCACGCCCAAGCAACGCGAGGCGCTGTTCACGATCCTGTCGGGCAAGGAGCAGGAGCCGACTACTGCCTTCAATATCTACGGCTCCACCATCGCCAAGGAATACGACCCGATCTTCGCCCGCCTCGAGTTCGACTGCGATTTTGCGAAGGGCAGCGGCCGCTTCGTGGTTCCCGGCGTGATGTCGATGAGCCTCGAGCCGATCCGCAACCCCGTCACCGGCAAGTGGCACAAGGCGCAGATCCGCCTGCCCGAGGGATTCGAGTTCCATTGCGCCGACATGGCGAGCGGCACTTTCGAAGGCAGCGGCGAGATCGCGTTCCGCAACGCCGGCTGCTACGCCTTCCTGACTTATGCGGCCTACGGGCCGCATGGGCTGATCGAAGAAGAGTCGCAGGCCTAGGACGGCTCAAGGCGCACCAGCACGCCCGAGCTCTCGTCGGTCAGCAAGTACAGGAAGCCATCCGGCCCCATGCGCACATCCCGGATGCGGCCGAGCACGCCCTTCAGCAGGCGCTCCTCCTTGACGACTTTCTCGCCGTCGAGCTGCAGGCGCACCAGCATCCGGTCGCGCAGCGCGCCCACGAAAAGGTTGCCCTTCCACATCGGGAAGCGCTCGCCGGTGTAGAACGCCATGCCCGAGGGCGCGATCGAGGGCACCCAGTAGTACAGCGGCTGCGCCATGCCGGCCTTTTGCGCGCCTTCGCCGATCTTCGTGCCGAGGCCGTAGTTGGCGCCGTAGGTGATCACCGGCCAGCCGTAGTTCGCGCCGGGGCGGATGACGTTCACCTCGTCGCCGCCTTGCGGGCCGTGCTCGTGCGTCCACAGCATGCCGGTGACCGGATGCAGCGCGGCGCCCTGCATGTTGCGGTTGCCAAGGGTGAGCTTCTCCGCCTTCCATCCCTGCTTGCCGGCGAAAGGATTGTCCTTCGGCACGCGGCCATCGTCGTGCAGGCGGATCACCGAGCCGGCATGGTCGTCGGGGCGCTGCGCGCGCTCCTTTTCGCCGCGGTCGCCCAGCGTCAGGTAGACGAAGCCCGCGCGATCGAACACGATGCGCCCGCCGAAATGCTGGCCGGCGAGGCCCTTGGGGCTCTGGCGGAACAGCACCTGGACGTCCTCCAGGCGGTTGCCGGACAGGCGGCCTCGCGCCAGCTCGGTGCCGACGCCGTCGGCGCCGCGCGCGGCGTACGCAAGGTAGACAAAATTGTTCTTCTGGAAATCGGGATGAAGCGCCACGTCGTGCAATCCGCCCTGGCCGTGCACCGCCACCTGCGGCAGTCCGGCGATGGGAGTCGGGTCGAGCTTGCCGCCGGCGACCAGCCTCAGCCTCCCCGCCTTCTCGGTGACCAGCATGCGCCCGTCGGGGAGGAACGCGAGCGACCAGGGTTGCTCGAGGCCTTCGACCAGCTTGACCAGCCGGAAGGAATGCTCGTCGGAGCGGTAGGTTTGCGCCGCAACGGCGAGCGGGACACTCAGGATGAGGGCGACAAGCAGGCGGACCATGGCACTATGATAGTCACAATGCTGCAACCTCTTCCAAGAGCTCTCATGAAACCTCTTCTCCTCCTGCTGCTGCTCATACCTTGCTTCGCGTCCGCGCAGAACTACGTCGGCGCGGGCGTGCGCTCGCGCCCGGCCTACGACGGCTCGGACTCGCAGCGCACCGATGTCATTCCGGTGATTAGGTATTACGGCCGGCCGTGGTTCGCGCGCACCACGCAGGGGATCCTGGAGGCCGGTGCGCGCTGGAATGTCGGGCGCGGTGTGGATGCGGGCGTGCAGCTCGCGTACGAAGCCGGGCGCCAGCAGGACGAGTCGCCGCTGCTGCGCGCGCTCGGCATTCCCGACCTCGATTTCGGCCTCTCGCTCGGCGCGCACCTGGAATGGGACGGCAAGCTCGGCCCGATGCCGATCAACGCGCTCGGCCGCTTCCGGCAGCACCTCGACACGGACCGCGGCGCGCAGCTCGACGCGCGCCTCACCGCGGGCTTGTATCAGCGCGGCGGCTTCGGGGCCGGGGTGTTCACGCAGGCGACCTGGGCGAGCTCGAAGTCGAACCAGTCCTTCTACGGCACCGACGGCGGGCTGCTCTCCACGGAGATCGGGCTGCTGGGCTCCTATGATCTCGCGCGCCAATGGGTAGGCGTCGGCAGCGTGAGCTTCCGCCAGCTGCGCGGCGACGCGCGGCGCAGCGCCATCGTCGAGAGCAACTCGAACTTCTACGCCAGTGTGGGCCTCGCGTACCGCTTCTAGAACCGCGTCGTCAGGCCGAGAAACAGCTTGATGCCCTGAGTCGTTGCGTCGGTATCGGTCTGGTACCAGCGGATCGAGCCGTCGAACGAGGTGGCCTCGGTGAAGAAGTACGACGCACCGCCGCCGAGTTCCCAGGTGAGGTCGGTGCTGCTGCCGGCGCCCGAGTCGCTGTTCGCCACGCCGATCGCGGCTTCGGCGAACGGGAGGAACGCGGAGACACGCTGCTGCCCGAAGTAGTACTTCGCACCGATGGTCAAGGCCATGGTCTTGACGTCCGCGGCGCCGGCGTTGAACCGCGTGCGGCTGATGCCGAGAGTCGCGACGGCCTGGGGCGAAAGGTAGCGTCCATAGCGCAGGTGGAAGATCGAGAGCTCGAAATCGGTCGGCTCCTGGATATCGTCGAGCGAGCCGAAGAAGGAAATCTCGTTCTGCAAGATCTGAGCCGCGACCGGACCGGACAGGAGCGCCAGTACGGCGCCGCAAGCTGCTATACGTTTTTTCATTGCCACCTCCGTTGTTGAAAGCGGAGATCGGCCATGCAATTCTCAGGCCAGGGGTCGTCGTTTTAATAATAAACTTCAGGTTCCGCACGGAAGGAGGAGCCATGCGCCAGTTCAACGAAGAGACCCTGACCGCCGCAGTCGTCGAGCGGCTGAAGGACATCGAGAACCCGCGCTTCAAGCAGCTCATGTCGAGCCTGGTCAAGCATTTGCACGGCTTCGCGCGCGAGGTCGAGCTGACCGAGGAGGAATGGTTCGAGGGCATCAAGTTCCTCACCGCGGTGGGCCAGAAATGCGACGACAAGCGCCAGGAGGTCATCCTGCTGTCGGATGTGCTCGGCCTGTCGATGATGGTGGTGGCGCTGAACCACAAGACCGCGCCCGGGGCGACCGAAGCCACGGTCCTCGGGCCCTTCTTCGCGCACGGCGCGCCCGAGTTCGAATACGGCGCCGATCTCACCAAAGGCGCAACCATGAAGGGCGAGCCGACCTGGTGCAGCGGCCGCGTGACCTCGGTCGACGGCAAGCCGATCCCCGCCGCGACGCTCGACATCTGGCAGGCGAAGGCCGACGGCATCTACGACGTGCAGAACGCGGATGCCGAGTTCGAGCTGCGCGGAAAGGTGAAGTGCGATGCGCAGGGCCGCTACGCTTTCAAGACCTACAAGCCGGCCTTCTACAGCGTGCCGGTCGACGGGCCGGTCGGCGACCTGATCCGCGCCGCGGGCGGCCACGCCATGCGTCCGGCGCACATGCACGCCATCGTATCCGCGCCGGGGTACCAGCAGGTCATCACCCACGTATTCGTCGAAGGCGACCGTTACCTCGACTCCGACACCGTGTTCGCGGTGAAGGACTCGCTCATCGCCAGGTACCACAAGATCGACTCGGCCGAGGAGGCGAAGAAGCTCGGCATGCCGAATCCTTTCTACAAGCTCGAGTTCGATTTCAAGCTCTCGCCGCAGGCCGGCGTCAAGGCGCGCAAGAAGATCGCGGCGAGCGACGCCGTGACATGATCTGGCGGGTGCGCAGGGTCCTCACCGGACACGACGCCGACGGCAAATCGACCATCATCGCCGACGGCCTGGCGCAGAACGTGAAGGAGATGGCCTCGATGCCGGGCCTCGCCCTCACCGACCTGTGGGAGACCAGCGGGGCGCCGGCAAGCAACGCCGGCGGCGCCGACGCCGCGCTGCGTCCGGTCCGGCTGGAACCGCCGAAGAACGGCACCCTCCTGCGCATCGTCGAGTTCCCGCCCGACTCCGCCTGGCGCAGCGGCGCCGACGGGCGCGAGGCTTTCAACTCGATCGGCGCCGGCCACGCCCAGGACCGCGCCTCGAGCGACCCGATGATGCACCGGACCAGCACCGTGGATTACATCATCGTCCTAAAGGGCGAGATCCACGCCATCATGGAGGCGAGCGAGGTGCTGCTGCGCGCCGGCGACATCCTCGTGCAGCGCGGCACCAGCCATTCCTGGAGCGTACGCGGCGCCGAGCCCTGCGTCATCGCGGCAGTGCTGGTCAACGCGAAGCCCATCGGAAAACAGAAAGCAAAGACGAAAGCAAAAAAATCCGCTCCGAAAGCAAAAAAGAGAAAGTAGTCGGCGTCATCGGCCTGGGCATCATGGGCTCGGCGATGGCGGCGAACCTGGTTCGCGCCGGATTTTCAGTCCACGGCTACGACATCCTGCCTGCGCGCCGCGCTGCGCTGAAGCGCGGCGGGGGCAAGCCTTCGACCTCTGCCAAGGACGTCGCCAGGCAGGCCGCAATTCTCATCACCTCGCTGCCTAGCGCGGAGGCTCTTCACGCTGTTTCAGAACAATTGGAAGAGCGAACCATCGTCGTAGAAACCAGCACCCTGCCGATCGAGGACAAGGAGCGCGCGCGCGACACGCTGAAGAAAAAGGGCATCACGCTCCTCGACTGCCCGTTGTCGGGGACCGGCGCGCAGGCGAAAACCAAGGACCTCGTCGTTTACGGGAGCGGCGACAAAGCCGCGTTCTCAAAAACTTCAGCGGTCTTGAACGGATTCTCCCGCGCCCACTACTACCTCGGGACGTTCGGCAACGGCAGCCGGATGAAGTTTGTAGCCAACCTGCTGGTGGCGATCCATAACGTATCGGCCGCGGAAGCCTTCGTGCTGGGGATGAAGGCCGGGCTCGACCCCGACACCATTCTCAAGGTCGCCGGCGACGGCGCGGGTGCCTCGCGCATGTTCCAGGTGCGCGGACCGCAAATGGTCGCCGGGCGCTACGGCGACGCCACCATGAAGGTCGAGGTATGGCAGAAAGACATGAAGATCATCGGCGAATTCGCCGCGCGGCACGGCGTGCCGACGCCGCTGTTCAACGCCTCGGCGGCGATCTACAACGCTGCGATGGCGCAGGGCTTCGGCAAGCAGGACACCGCTTCGGTGTGCGCAGTCCTGGAGCGCTTGGGCGGCCTACGTCGCCGGGCTTGACGCGGTCCTGAGCTGCGCGCCGCGCTCCATGCGTTGCCGCACGGCGCTCACGTGCGCCTCCAGGTTCTCGAACACCCGCGCAGCCTCGACGGCGGCGGCCTGCGCCGCAGCCGCCGCGGCGATGCGCTCGAGCACGTCGCGCTTGCCGAGCCTTTCCGTCAGGTGCAAAGCGCCCATCAGCATGTGGTAGGCCACCTCGTACTCGCCTTCGGCAAAAGCCTCGGTGTTCAGCGCCAGCAGATCGTCCAGTAGGCCGGATCGAATTCGATAAGACACCATTACCCCGGGCGTTGCATGATTTGTGCCTGCGCTAGCGCATCGCCGCGCCGTAGAAGCTCGGGTCGTAGGGTCTTTCGCGGCTGGCCGTATTTGGAGCGCAACTGCAAAACGGTGCGCACCCCCTCCAGGTCGATTTGCGCCTTCTTCTGGAACCCGTCCTTCGGCGACAGCAGCACGATGTACGCCGCATTCGCGGCCTGCTCGCTCGCCTGCGGCAGGTTCTTGCGGAAGATGGCGATGGCCTCGGCCTTGTTTCCCGGCTCGTAGAGCCAGTCCACGGCTGCGGAGAAGGCGCGGACGTAGCCGATCACGGCGTCGCGATTGGCATCGGCCCAGGACTTGCGCGCTCCGCCTACCAGGCCCTGGTAAGCGCCGAGCACGTCGGTCGCGTTACCCAGCACGGTGAATCCGCGGGCTTGAGCCTGCACTTCGAAGGGCGACAGCAAAAGAGTGGCGGCGTGCCTCTTTTCGATCAGCGCCTGAAAGCGCTGCAGGACCCCGCCGGCGCGTTCCACCCTGTAGTCGCGGTCCATCCGCATGCCGGCGCGCTCCATCATTTCGAGCAGGACGAAGGCGTAACCGGTCGTCAACGCGTCAACCGACAGGGTTTTGCCTCTCAAATCCTGGTAGGTCTTGACCTCCGGCACCGCCGTGAGCCGCAGAAAGCCGTTGTCGCTGCCCATGAAGGCGATGAGATCGGGGCCATCCACCTTGGCCTCGCCCTGTCCCTCGCGGTAGGCGATGAGGTTGTCGATCGCGGTCATCGCGATGTCGAACTTGCCCTCGATCAGGTTGGTGAGCTGGAACACCGAGCTGGGGGTCGGCGTGATCTTCACGTCTATGCCGTTCTTCGCGAACAGGCCCTTCTCCTGCGCCACCCAGATCGGCCAGTTGAAGCCACCCGGAAAGACGATGACGTTGACGGTCTTGGGTGGAGGCGGCGGAGTAGTAGCGCAGGAGAAAAGCGTAAGTGCGAGAAGCGTCACAACGATGCGCATGGGTCTCCTCCGGGTGCTAGCGAAGCAACAGGTTCTCGAACGTCAAAACGACATGCTCGACACGGTCCGCGAGGTTCTCCAGCACCTCGATGACCGGAATGGCGTCAAATACCTCAATCTGGCTCTGCAGCGAGATGTGCGGTTCCACACCCTTGTACTTGACGATCCTGCTTCCCTCTGGGACGGCAATATCCAGCGAGCTGCCGGAGAAGGTGCAGTCCGCAAAGGTCTGTTCTCCACCTTGCGGGGCTTTCACGACGAGATGCCTTACGTTCGCCGAGATGAAGACCGGAAGGAGCAGGCGGTGCTCGTCGAGCAGGTCCAATTCGTGGAGCCCGCGAAGCCAATCGTCTCCTCCCCAATAGGGTTTCATTTGCTTGAGCAGCGAGACGGCTTGCGGTGAAGCCAGATCGAAGCTGCCTTTGCCTATCTGGTCGTTGAAATGCTTTTCGTCCTTGCCAAACGGGAAATACACGCTTGCAGCGTCCTTGTTGTTCAGCCTCACCAGGTCACAAGCGAGCAGATCAAGCGCTGTCCTGCAGTTGTGTACAGCGTCGCCGATGAGCAATGCGAAGAACGCAGGGAAGGGCTTGGTCTGGAAAATCTTCAGGCCCTGCCGTGTCTTGCCTTCGGATCCCAGATTGACCCACCGCAGGTCGAACGGCTTGGAAGCGCTGAACAGGTGGAGTTGGCCGACCAAGTCGGCAATATGCTCGCGCGCCCGCGCGATCTTCATCCTGGGC
>DASQGB010000385.1:0-5113 GCA_035632815.1 Burkholderiales bacterium
GCGGAAACCATCGCCAACAACGCGCCCCTGACCATCAAGTGCGCCAAGCTCGTGGTGGGCGAGGTGCTGAAGGACGCCGAGAAGCGCGACGTCGCGGCCACCGAGCGCGCGGTCGAGGCCTGCTTCAGGAGCGCCGACTACAAGGAAGGGCAGGCGGCCTTCATGGAGAAGCGCAAGCCGCGATTTATCGGCGCCTAGCTATTTTTCTGATTGAAATACCTCTTTGGCGGCTCTGAAGGCGACCACCGCAGCGGGCACGCCGCAGTAGATGGCGACCTGCAGGAACACCTCCTTGATCTCGTCCTTGCTGAGGCCGTTGGTCAGCGCGCCGCGGATGTGCAGCTTGAGCTCGTGCTCCTTGCCGAGGGCGCACAGCATGCCCAGGTTGAGCACCGAGCGGGTCTTGCGCGGCAGACCGGGGCGGTTCCAGATGTCGTTCCAGCAGTAGGTGTTGAGCAGCTCGGTGAATTCGCGGTTGAAGTCGTCCACGCCCGCCATTGCCTGGTCGACCCACTTCGCGCCCAGCACCTCGCGGCGCGTCTTCAGCCCGGCGTCGTAGCGTTCCTTGTGATTGCGCTTGTCCATGCGTCCTCCTATGGGGGGTTCCGAATATACAATAGGCCATGGACATCAAATCCCTGCATCACGTCGCGTACCGCTGCAAGGACGCGAAACAGACGACGGATTTCTACACCAAGGTACTCGGGCTCGAGTACGCAATGGCCATGGCCGAGGATCGCGTGCCGAGCACCGGCGAGCAATCGCCCTACATGCACATCTTCTTCCGCATGGACGACGGCAGCTACGTCGCGTTCTTCGAGATTCCCGAGTCGGCGCCGATGGGCCGCGATGCCAACACGCCGCTCTGGGTGCAGCACCTCGCGCTGCGCGTGCCGGACATGAAGACGCTGCTGGCGTACAAGAAGAAGCTGGAGAAGCTCGGCATCGAGGTGGTCGGCCCCACCGACCACACAATCTGCAAGTCGATCTACTTCTTCGACCCGAACGGCCATCGCCTGGAGCTCGCGGTCGACACCACGACACCGGCGATGAAAAAGAAGCTCGCTTCGGTCAGCGACGCGATGCTCAAGGAGTGGTCGAAGACGAAGAAGGCGCCGCACCACGCGGACTGGGTGCACAAGAAGAACTAGCAGGTGAAGCAACTTTCAGAAAAAGCATGAATTTCGAGGTTGCACCCGAATGGGTGCACGTGCAGTACGCCGAGACTGCCAAGTTCACCGAGGTCTACGGCTTCTCCGGCTCGCAGGGGGCGGTGAACTGCGAAGGCGTTCGCTTCCTGCCGAAGGGCAGGCCGTCGAAGACCCTCGCCGTGTTCATGCACCCGGCTTCCACGCTGCAGCTCCTGCCGGTGCCGCGCGCGCTGGCGCAGGCCGGCGTGCACGTGCTGTGCGCCGGCTCGCGCTTCGCCAAGAACGACACGCCCCTCATCATGGAAAAGGTGGCGCTCGACCTCGGCGCCTACCTGCGCCACGCGAAGGAGAAATGGGGCTACGAGAAGGTCCTGCTGTGCGGCTGGTCGGGCGGGGGCTCGCTCGCGCTGTTTTACCAGTCGCAGGCGGAAAGGCCTTCGATTTCGAGAACGCCGGCGGGAGATCCCGTGGAGCTGAAGGGGCTCGTGCCGGCGGACGCCATGATCTTCCAGGCGGCGCACCTTTCGCGCGCGACCTATCTCGTGGAGAGCATCGACCCTTCGGTGATCGACGAGTCCGATCCGGACCGCCGCGACCTCGAGCTGGACATCTACGACCCGCGCTGCCCGAACCAGCCGCCGTATGGCGAGGAATTCGTCCGCCGCTTCCGCACCGCGCAGCTCGCGCGGGTGAGAAAGCGCACCGCATGGGTCAAGGAGATGCTGGCGAAGCTCAAGGGCGACGAGATGGAGCGCGGCTTCGTCACCCACCGCACGATGGCTGACCTGCGCTTCCTCGACCCGGCCATCGATCCGAACGACCGCAAGCCTGGCTGGTGCTATATGGGCAAGCCCGCCACCGCCAACAATGGCCCGATCGGCCTGGCGCGCTTCTCCACCCTGCGCGCCTGGCTCTCGCAGTGGTCGATCGACGATTCGAACGCCGACGGTCCGCGGTGCGCCGCGTCGATCGGCGTGCCGCTGCTGGCGATCGAGAATTCGGCCGATGACGCGGTGCCGCAGCCGCATGCGCGCATCATCCACGACGCCGCGGCCAGCCGGGACAAGACGTTCCGCGTGATCAAGGGCGCGACTCACTATTACCAGGGACAGCCCGAGTTGCTGAAGCAGGCGGTCGATCTTTGTGTAGGATGGATGGATAAACAACGCTTGCTCGATTGAGGAGGGGTTCATGAGGAAGTTACTGACGGCGGTGGCGCTGGCCGCTCTCACGGTCAGTGCCTATGCGCAGCAAACCATCAAGATCGGGGTGATCACCGATCGCGTCGGCGTGTCGAAGCCGTACTCCGAGCCGGCGACCGAGGGAGTCATCTTCGGCGCCGAGGAGATCAACCGCCGCGGCGGCGTGCTCGGCCGCAAGATCGAGCTGCTGGTCGAGGACGACCAGTCGCGGCCGGATATCTCCGCGGCGCTCGCGCGCAAGCTCATCGACCAGGGCGCGGTGTTCATCCTCAGCGTGTCGCTGAGTCCCGCCACGCAGCAGCAGCAGACGGTGACGATGGAGGCGAAGACGCCGCAGATGACGCCGATGAACTCGGCCGACTACCTGACGACGCAGCTCGACAATCCGTATTTCTGGCAGACCGGCCCGCTCGGCTCGGTGCAGATCGCGACGCTGCTCGCGCACGCCAAGACGAAGAACTTCAAGCGCGTCGCCCTGATCACCGACAACTCGGACCTCGGCCAGGCGATCGCGAAGGCTTTCAAGGCGACGCTCGAGAAGGGGGGCATCCAGGTCGTCGCGGAGGAAGTGGTGCCGCGCGGCGCCACCACCGCAATGCCGCAGATGCAGAAGCTGCGCGCCGCCAACCCGGAAGCGATGTTCCTCGCCGGCGTGCTCACCGCGGAGAACGTGCTCATCTTCCGCGCCTACAAGGAGCTGGGAGTGAAGTTCCCGATCCACTCTTCGTACAACCTCTCGGTGCCGATCTACGAGACGGTGGCGAAAGGGCTGATCGACGGTATTACATTCGTCGACGCGTACGACCCGGAAAAGCCGGAGGTGAAGGCGTTCGAGGCTGCCTACAAGAAGGCGACCGGCAAGGACCCGCAGAACCTTCACGGCTACGGCTATGACGGGATCATGCTGATCGCCGATGCGATCCGCCGCGCGGGCTCGACCGACAAGGAGAAGATCCGCGCGGCCATGCAGCAGACGAGCTATGCCGGCGTCATGGGCGCGAAGGGAATGAAGTACAGCTTCCCCGAGGGCAAGCGCGCCGGCTTCGACCCCAACGGCATGGTGGTGCGCGTCTACGAGAAGGATCGCCAGGGGCGCGTGCTCCACGTCGGCCAGAAGTAGCGCTTGCAGGACCTCCTCGAGCTGGCCGTTAGCGCGGCGGCCTCGGGCTGCATCTATGGCCTAGTAGCGCTCGCCTACCTGTTGATGATCCGGCCCACCGGGATCATCAACTTCGCGGTCGGCGAGTGGGCCATGGTCGCGTCCTTCGGGGGATTTATTTTCCTCACGAAGTACGAGTGGCCCTATCCGCTCGGGATGGCGGTGGTGGTGGCTTTCATGATGGTGGTGGGCTGGGCGACCGAGCGCATCGCGGTGCGGCCGCTGGTGGAGAGGGGCGCGCCGCTGCTCGCGCCGATCCTCGCGTTGCTCGGCGTGCTGGTCGTCACGCGCGAGATCATCTCGGTCAGCTTCCCGCCCGATCCGCTGCCGGTGCCGTTTCCGTTCGGCATCGGCCGCATCGAGATCGGGCCGGTCGGCGGCTCCTACCAGAGCTTCTTCATCATCGCGACCACGATTGCGGTGTTCGCCGGAGCATGGTTTTTTTCGAGAAGACTCTCTGGGGAAAAAGTTTCGAGGCGGTCTCGCTGAACCGCCGAGCCGCCGCGTTGATGGGCATCAACCTGTCGCGGGTGACGGCGTTCTCGTTCGCCGGCGGCGCCGGCGCCGCCGGACTCGCCGGGTTGCTCGTTTCGCCGAACGTCTCGGCGCACTACCTGATGGGGGTGCCGCTCGCCATCCAGGGATTTACCGCGCTAGTGATCGGGGGGGTGGGCCGTGTTGAAGGTGCGCTCCTCGGAGGGTTGCTGCTGGCGTTCGCCGAGCAGTTCATCGCCCGCTATGCGCCGATCCCCTCTGGCTACACGCAGGGCGTGCCGCTGCTCTTCCTGATGATCTTCCTGCTGGTGCGCCCGACCGGCCTGCTGCGGGCGAAAGGCGCATGAAGGTCCTCGGCTGGCTAGGCGTGTTCGCCGTGCTGGCCGTGGTGCCGTTCTTCCTCGGCAGCTACCACGGCGACGTCTACCGCAAGATGCTGCTGTGGATCACGCTCGCGCTCGGCTACAACTTCCTGTTCGGCATCGGCGGGCAGGTGGCGTTCTCGCACTTCGCGTTCTACGGCATCGGCGCCTACAGCGTGGTGATCCTGCTTTTTCAGGTGAACCTGCCGCTGCCCATTGCGATCATCCTGGGCGTGGTCATTTGCGTGGTGCTGGCACTCGCGGTGGCGATCCCAGCGACCCGGCTCGAGGGCTTCTACCTGGCGCTGGTGACGCTGGCGCTTGCACAGCTCTTCATCGTCGTGCTCAACGAGGGCGGCACCGTAACCGGCGGCACCGGGGGCATCGCTAACTACCGCCTGCCGGCGATCTTCGGCTGGCGCATCGCCGGGCCGGCCTACACCGTGGTGATCGTCGCGCTGCTTCTGGGCACTTTCGCCGTGCTGTGGCGGCTCGACCGCTCCTGGTTCGGCCGCGCGTGCCGCGCGGTGCGCGACAACCCCGAGGCGGCGGCGGCCATGGGCGTGGACGTCGCCCGCACCAAGGTGATCGTGTTCACCCTGACGAGCGCGCTCGCCGGCGTCGCCGGCATGGTCTACGCCTTCGTCGACAATACCGTGAACCCGCCGATCTTCGGCCTGGACAACGCCTTCCTGATCCTGTTCATGGTGATTGTTGGCGGCGCGGGGCGCCACGCGGGCGCCG
>DASQGB010000386.1:0-1869 GCA_035632815.1 Burkholderiales bacterium
GGCACCGCCGGCTCCGGCGCCAGCATGCTGAGCGCCGCCTTCGCGGGCGAATTGTTCGGGCCCGGCCAGCCGCTCGATGCGGGCAAGTATTTCATCATCCTGCCGGATGCGATCGGCGCGGGAAAATCGTCGAAGCCTTCCGACGGCATGAGGGCCAAGTTTCCGAAGTACGACTACGACGACATGGTGCGGGCGCAGCACCGCCTGGTGACGGAGCATCTTGGCGTGAAGAAGCTGCGCCTGGTGCTGGGAAATTCGATGGGCGGGATGCACACCTGGGTCTGGGGCACCATGTACCCCGACGCCATGAGCGCGCTGGTGCCGCTCGCATCCCAGCCGGTGGAAGTCGCCGGACGCAACTGGATGACGCGCCGCATGCTGATCGATCTCATCCGCAACGATCCGGAATTCAACGGCGGCAACTACACGAAGCAGCCGCGCGGCGTGCAGCTCGCCCAGGTGTACTTCGGCATCTCGACCAACGGCGGCAACCAGGCGCTGTACAAGGCGGCGCCGACGCTCGCCAAGGCCGACGAGCTGTGGAGCCAGCGCCTCGCCAAGCCCACGCCGGCCGACGGCAACGATCTCGCCTACCAGTTCGACGCTTCGCGCGGCTACAACCCGGCGCCTCAGCTCGAGCGCATCCAGGCGGTGCTGCTCGCCATCAATTCAGCCGACGACGAGCGCAACCCGCCGGAGCTCGGCATCATGGAGCGCGAGATCAAGCGGGTGAAGCGCGGCCGCTACGTGGTGATCCCGGCGAGCGAGCAGACCGCCGGCCACGGCACGACCGGCCAGGCGAAGTGGTGGAAGCAGCACCTCGCCGAGCTGCTGCAGTCCGACAAATAGGCCGTCTCGCGCGCTAGCGCTGCCGGAACTGCTCCCAGGCGCTTTCCTGCTCGGCGAGGAAGCGCGAGATCCGGCTGCGCTCGGCGCTGGGCACCACGAACTCGAGCCAGCCGAGCGAGGGATGGCGGAACTCGAACAGCGTGCCGCCCGAGAACTGGTCCAGCTCGATCTTGTAGCGCGGGGCGTGCAGCGGCTCGTGCGGGCGCGGCGGCTCTTCCGGCACCGCGGGCGTCATCTCCTCGCGGATCTGGGCGAGGACCTGGATCAGGTCGCTGATGTGCTGCGCATTCCATTCCTGCCTGCCCGGGAGAGCGAAGCGGGCGCGGGACTTTCCATCGTCCAGCCATTCCACGACGACGTTGAACATGGGGTCACCTCGAAGTAAGGATGCGAATCAGCCCTTGGGCTTCGTCCACGTCTCCGACCACGCCAGGCAGCAGCTCGACGAGGGCTTGCCGAAGCGTTCCTGCGGGAAAACCTTGGCGGTAGCCGCCTCGCCGTTTACCGAGAGCTGGGCGCTGCGCGCCGGGATGAAGGTGCTGTAGACGCCGAGGGGGCGGTTCATCGCGCCGGGCGGCATGGTGAGCACGAAGGGCGGCATCGGGTCCCACCAGGTCAGGATGATCTCGTCCTTGCGGGAGACGATGCGCTCCTCGACCGTGCTGAGCGAGTTGCCGCTGCGCTCGAACTTGGCATCGATGACGGCGAGCGACCCATCGGCGAATTCCTTGTAGAGCAGGATCTCGATCATGCGCTGCAGGAAGCGGGCCACGCCGGCATTGTCTGCGTAGAGCCGCCGCGCCGCGCGGCCCTCCTTGCCGAGCAGGGGGCTCTCGATGAACAGCGCGTGTCCCTGGCCGGCCGGCGACCACAGCACGCGCCAGTGGCTGACGCGGTCGGGGATGGTCTTGCCGCCGTCGTTCGACAGACGGATAAACGAGTTCTCTCCGGTCATCACCGGATCGTGCGGATCGACCATCTGCGGCTCGGCCATGGTCAGGACGCTCCCTCGACGATGCG
>DASQGB010000387.1:0-7442 GCA_035632815.1 Burkholderiales bacterium
TTTGTAGCGCTCCGCGCGATGTCGCAGGACCCCGACAGTGACTGAATAATATGTCGAATCTGTACCACATACGCCCTTTTCGCCTGTCACGATCACGGCTACACTTCGTCGAGTTTCTAATGACGGGGGGTGTAGGTGGGAGGACGACTGGGGAGGAGTCTGCGCATGGTGGCGCTGGCAGTCTGCGGCTGGTCCGCGGCGGCCTTCGCCCAGGTCGATGCTCCGGCTTTCGGGCCGAAGCTCATCGAAGAGCAGGTGCGCATCGCCGGCCACAAGTACACCCTCGCCGCCACCATCCTGCGTCCGGACGGGCAGGGGCCTTTCGGGGCGGTAGTGCTCAACCACGGCGTTTCCGGCAGCGCGCGCGAGCGCGCCCGGGAATCGGCTGACCTCCTGATGGGAGCGGCGCAGGTGTTCGCGCGCCGCGGCTACGTGGTGGTGATGCCGCTGCGCCGCGGCTTCGGCGCCACCGGCGGCGAGATGGCCGAAGACCCGGGCTCCTGCGCCAAGCCCGACTACGTCAAGGCCGAGCGCAACGCCGCCGACGACGTGATGGCGGCCTACCAGTACGCGCGCGCGCTGCCGTACGTCGATGGCTCGAAGATGATCCTCGCCGGCCAGTCCGCGGGCGGGATGGTGTCGCTCTTCACCGCGGGCACGCGCTCGCCCGAGGGCCTCACCGCGGTGCTGTCGTTCGCCGGTGGCCGCGGCGGCGATCCCGACGCGAACCCCGGGGTGCCCTGCGCGGTCGAGCCGGTGGCGAAGGTGCTCGACTCCCTCGGCAAGTCGGTGAAGGTGCCGGTGCTGTTCCACTACGCCGAGAACGACATGTTCTTCAACCCGAAAACAACGCGCCTGTGGTTCGACCGCTTCGCCGCGGGCGGCGCGCAGGCCGAGTACGTCCTGCAGCCCGCGTTCGGTGCCGACGGCCATTATCTCTTCGGCAGCATGCTCGGCGTGCGCTACTGGCTGCCGACGGTGGAGCGCTTCCTCGCCAAGCACGGCGTGCAGTTCGAGCGCATGGATCTCGCCGAGCGCCAGCAATTCCTCGCCGCCGACCGCCTGCCGAACGTCAGCAGCGACGGCTGCAAGGGTCTGTACCGCGCCTTCGTCGAGGCGCCCGGGCCGCGCGCCTACGCGGTAAGCGGCGACGGGCGCTGCGGCTTCGCCGGCGGCGTGCCCGACGCGAAAGAGATCGCCATGCGCCAGTGCGGCAGCGTCTCCAAGGGCGCCTGCGCGCTCTACGCGGTAGACGACGCGGTGATCTGGAAAGAGGCGGTCGCCGGACAGCAGTAATTCGGGGTCAGGGTCGTAATTATTCTGCGACCGCGAAGCTTCTAAAATAATTACGACCCTGACCCCGAATTATTCCTTCTTGTCCGCGCGGGGATTGGCCGGACGCGCTTTCTCCAGCTCTTTTTTCGAAGTGACGAAAGCGCTCTCGATCCATTTCCCCAGCCAGCCCTGGTACCAGGCGTAGCCCAGAAAAATGACGATCGCCAGCACGATTACCCTACCCATGGTGGCTCGTGCTGGCGGAACTGCGCTTCAAGCTGGGACCGGCTCGCCTTCCTTGACGCCAGGCTGCTGCGCCGGCGCGGTGGGTTTAGGCTGCTCGCGCTGCCTCGACTTCTCTTGCTCTTTCCGCGCTTCCTCCGCGCGGTTCCGTTGGTACTCGCGCTCGAATTCGTAGCACATCGAGTCCTCCAGGGTCCGGGCCATAAAGGGCCCGTGAGGAAATGATACGCCTCCCGCAAATCAGGGACAGAGAGGTTAATTACAACCCCGAAACGGTGACCCGCGCCCACTCGAGCACGAGGGCCAGGCGCGGCGGCAGCAGCTCCTCGGCGTCCTCGAAGCTCACCCAGCGGTATTCGTGGTGCTCGGGACGGCCGAGCTCGGGCGACACCGGCAGCTTGATCTCCGCCTGGGCGGTCTCGGCAAGGTAGTAGCGCGCGATCTTGTTGGCCGCGTACGGCAGCGTCTCCCTGTACTCCTCGCCGAACGGGTAATCGAGCTCGGCGATGCCCGTCTCCTCGAGCACCTCGCGCCTCGCGGCGTCGAGCTCGGTCTCGCCGGGCTCGACCAGGCCTTTCGGAAAGTCCCAGTTCTTGTAGGCGCGCAGCAGCAGGATGCGCACGCCGTGCTCGGTGCGGCGGAACACGACCGCGCCTGCGGCTTTCGAGGCCATGCAGGAATTCTAGGGCAAAAAAAATCGGGGTCTGACCCCGATTTCGGTTGCTCATGTTTACAAATGCTCGCCGCCCGAGCGGGCCCTAGCCAGAGGAGGAGGAGGAGGCTTCGGATTTGCCCGGACGGCGAGGCAAGCGGTTCGATCGCTCAGTGCTGATCAGTGCGCGGGCGCGGCGTCTGGAAGAACTTGCCGAGCGCGGCCTTCGCGCGCGAGGCGGCGTCGATGATGCCGTCGAGCGCGAGGTCCCAGCGCTCCGCGCGCTCGAGGTGGCCCAGGTAGCGGTAGCGGATCGACTCCGGCAGCGACTGATACGCGTTTCTCCAGAAAGCAGTCTCAAGCATGACGCACTCCTTTTGTGTTCGGCGAAGCGAGACGCGCGAAGAGAGATTTCAGTCCGGTAACAGCTCCGGTAACAGCCCCTGCAGTCAGCCGCGCGATTTCCTGCGAGCGCAGCCTGTGGGCTTCGAGCCGCAGCTTGTACAATTCCTCGGGCGTCGGGTAACGGTTTTTCATGCGATGAACATAAGGCCGCAAGGGCGCTGCTACAAACGATCAATTCTCACGTCAGCCATAAGAAAAACTTATTTCTTTTACCGGTTTATTACATGATCTATCGCCTGCCTCCGCTGAACGCACTACGCGTATTCGAAGCTGCCGCGCGCCACCTGTCCTTCAAGGAGGCGGCGCAGGAGCTCAACATCACGCAGGCCGCGGTGAGCCACCAGATCAAGAGCCTCGAGGAATACCTCGGTGTGGAATTGTTCCGCCGCGCCGGGCGCGGCGTGGTGCTCACCGAGGCGGCCAAGGCCTGCATGCCGAAGCTCAGAGAAGGCTTCGATGCGCTCGCCGCCGCAGTGGAGACGATCCGCCTGCGCGGCGAAGAGACCGACCTCATGATCACCGCGCCGCCGGTGTTCACCGCGCGCTGGCTGATGCCGCGCCTCGCCGATTTCTCGAAGAAGCATCCCCGCATCGACGTGCGCGTGGTGGGCTCGAGCAAGATGGTGGACGCGGGCGCGCTCGATTCGGCGGCGTTGATGGGCAGCCTCGACCTGCGCGACGACGTTTCGGGGGTCGAGATCCACCTCGGCTCCGGCGACTACCCGGGCTACCGCTCGGACCGCCTGTTCGGCGTCTCTGCGGCGGCGGTGGCAAACCCGGAGCTGGTGAAGGGCAATCCGCCGATCAACGAGCCTGCCGACCTCGCCCGCCACGTGCTGCTGCACGACGACGCGATGGACACGGTGGCGGGCGGCAACGCCTGGCAGAAGTGGCTCGAAGCCGCGGGCGTCGCCGATCGCGTAGACGGAACCCGGGGGCCTCATTTCTCGTCTAACATACTGTCCCTTGAAGCCGCCTCGCAGAAGCTCGGCGTGGCGCTCGCCCTCCACCCCCTTGTGGACGCGGACATCGCCTCAGGAAGGCTGTGCGCGCCCTTCAACATCGAGCTGAAACCGCAGGGCTCGTACTACCTCGTGTGTCCGGAGGTCATCGCGGACCGTCCGGCAGTTGCCGCTTTCCGGCGCTGGCTGCTCGCACAAACCAATTGAGGAATTACCGTGGCTAAGGAAGAAATGATCGAAATGGAAGGCACCGTGCAGGAAGTGCTGCCGAACACCCAGTTCCGGGTGCAGCTGACGAACGGCCACAACGTGCTCGCCTACGCCGGCGGCAAGATGCGCCAGCGCCACATCCGCATCATCGCGGGCGACCGCGTGACGATGGAAATGTCGCCCTACGACGTGACTCGCGGTCGGATCAATTTCCGCCACCTCGACACACCCCGGCTTCCCCCGGGGCAGCGGCGCAAGCCCGTTTACAAGAAACGATGAGGGTCTTGTTTCCCCCCTTTTAGCCGCCACCTAGGGTCCGATGAGATCGCGCGATTTCTCCAACTGGATGTGGAGCGAGGCGCTGGCCATGCTGGACCGCGCCGAGCGCCTGCAGCGCCAGTTCTTCACCCACGCGACGGTGGCGTGGGAGCCGCCGGTCGATGTCCTCGAGTCCGAGTACGCCGTGACCATGCAGGTCGCGCTGCCCGGCGTGGCCCCCGACTCGATCACCATCGGCATCGACCCGGGCGGGGTCAGCATCTCGGCGCTGCGCGCCTTTCCCTGCCGCGAGAACACCACGCAGATCCATCGCATCGAGATCCCGTACGGCCGCTTCGAGCGCCACATCGGCCTGCCCCTGGGCGATCCCTACGCGCCGCTCGAGCTCGCCGAGAAATCTTTCGAGGGCGGCGTGCTGACCCTCACATTCCGCAGGAAGGAGGGCGCATGACCGCCACCGACAAGCCGAAGGAAGCGCTCGCGGACGAAAAGACGCCGCGCGCGGCCGCAGTCGCGCCGGCGCCGAGGACCGGCCCGGTCAAGCCGCTGCCGGAGGATGCGCTGATCGTCATTCCGATGAGGAACACGGTGCTGTTCCCCGGCGTGATCTCGCCGATCACGGTGGGGCGGCCGATGTCGGTCGCCGCCGCGCAGGAAGCGGTGCGCAGCGAGAAGAGGGTCGGCTTCCTGCTCCAGCGCAGCCCCAACACCAACGACGTCAAGCCCGAGGACCTGTACTGGGTCGGCGCCGCCGGGCAGGTGGTGCGCTACATCACCGGCGGCGAGGGCGCGCACCACCTGGTGGTGCAGGGGCAGAGCCGCTTTCGCGTGCTCGAGTTCCTCGAAGGCTGGCCGTTCCTCGTCGCGCGCGTGCAGTACGTCGAGGAAAAGGACGACATGTCGCCCGAGATCGAGGCGCGCTTCCTGCAGCTGAAAGCGCAGGCGGTCGAGGCGATCCAGCTCCTGCCCAACGCCCCCGAGGAGCTCTCGATGGTGGTGCAGGGCGTCACCTCGCCCGGGGTGCTCGCCGACATGGTGGGCAATCTCCTCGACGTGAAGATCGAGGACAAGCAGGACCTGCTCGAGACCTTCGACCTGCGCCGGCGCCTGGACAAGGTGCTCGAGATGCTCGGCGAGCGCGTCGGGGTGCTGCGCATCTCGAAAGAGATCGGCGAGAAGACCCGCAAGCAGTTCGACGAGCGCCAGCGCGAGCACGTGCTGCGCGAGCAGATGCGCCAGATCCAGAAGGAGCTCGGCGAGGACGAAGAGGGCGGCCCGGCGGAGATCGAGGAGCTGAGGAAGGCGATCGACGAGGCCGGCATGCCCGAGGACACGCACAAGCATGCGCTGAAGGAGCTGAAGCGCCTGCAGCGCATGGGCGAGGGCAGCGCCGAAGGCTCGATGCTGCGGACTTACCTTGAGTGGCTTTCAGAACTCCCGTGGCGCGTAACGGATGCAAAACCCATTGATATCGCGAAGGCGAGGCAGGTCCTCGACGAGGACCATTTCGGCCTCGACAAGATCAAGCGCCGCATCCTCGAGCACCTTGCGGTGAGGAAGCTCAACCCCGAGGGGAAGAGCCCGATCCTCTGTTTCGTGGGCCCGCCGGGCGTCGGCAAGACCTCGCTCGGCCAGTCGATCGCGCGCGCCACCGACCGCAAGTTCCAGCGCATCGCGCTCGGCGGCGTGCACGACGAGGCCGAGATCCGCGGCCACCGCCGCACCTACATCGGCGCGCTGCCGGGCGCGGTCATCCAGGCGATCCGCCGCGCCGAGTCGCGCACGCCGGTGCTGATGTTCGACGAGATCGACAAGCTCGGCCAGGGCGGCTTCCACGGCGACCCCTCCAGCGCGCTCCTGGAAGTGCTCGACCCGGAGCAGAACGCGCGCTTTCGCGACAACTACCTGGGCGTGGACTTCGACCTCTCGAAGGTGCTGTTCATCACCACCGCCAACATGCTCGACACCATTCCCGGGCCGCTGCGCGACCGCATGGAGATCATCCATCTTCCCGGCTACACCGAGGAGGAGAAGCTCGAGATCGCCAAGCGCTATCTGGTGAAGCGCCAGCTCGAGGCCAACGGCTTGAAGTCCGGGCAGGTCGAGCTCAAGGAGGAGACCTTGAGAAAAATAATCGCGGACTACACGCGCGAAGCCGGCGTGCGCAACCTCGAGCGCGAGATCGGCGCGGTGCTCAGACATGCGGCCATGCAGATCGCCGAAGGTAAATCAGAAAAAATCACTATTACAGAAAAAGATCTGCACGGCATCCTGGGGCCGCGACGCTTCGAGAGCGAGGTGGCGCAGCGAACCTCGACGGCCGGCGTCGCCACCGGCCTCGCCTGGACCTCGGTCGGCGGCGACATCCTGTTCATCGAGGCCTCCAAGGTGCCCGGCTCGGGCAAGCTGATCCTCACCGGCCAGCTCGGCGAGGTGATGAAGGAGTCGGCGCAGGCCGCGCTCACCCTGGCCAAGGGCATGACGGGAGACTCGCTGGAGAAAAGCGATATCCACATCCACGTCCCCGCCGGCGCGACGCCGAAGGACGGGCCGAGCGCGGGCGTGGCGATGTACGTCGCGCTGGTGTCGCTGCTCTCGGGCAAGCCGGTGCGCTCGGACGTGGCGATGACCGGCGAGATCTCGCTGCGCGGGCTGGTGCTGCCGATCGGCGGCGTCAAGGAAAAGACCCTCGCCGCGCTGCGCGCCGGCATCACCACCGTGATGCTGCCGAAGAGGAACGAGAAAGACCTCGAGGACGTGCCCGCCGAGGCGCGTCAGAAGCTCGAGTTCGTGTTCCTCGAGCGGGTCGACGACGCGGTCAGGACCGCGATCGGCGAGGTACCGAGGCCGGAGAAGAAGGCGGCGTAGCGTCCGTCCTAAGGGGACTGGCCCCCTGGGGCCTGTCCCCGTTTTTCGCTGCCTGGCGGGTCCTGATGGGAATGCGGTCGAGCAGCCGCAGCACAGCCAGCCGCTTTGCTTCACGTCGGGAAAACAAGGTGGTATTTCCTTTCAGGAACAGCTTGGCCGCCACGGACTCGTGGATCCAAAGCGGGGGATGCTGAAATACGGGCTCTTCCACTTGCGAACGAAAGTGTATTCCAAGGCAGGCGGAGATTCATCTGGCGGCGCCGCAAAGCGTTCGCTTGCGATTAAACTTGCGTCATGAAACGTCCTGCTTTCAAGCACCTGCAACTGCTGGCGGCGGCGATAGTCCTTTCGGCTTGCTCGCAGAATCCGCTTACCGGCCGCAGCCAGTTCCTGCTGGTCTCCGAGGGCATGGCGGTGAGCCAGTCGGCCGCGGCGTACACCTCGATGATGGGCCAGCTCGGCAAGAAAAAGCAGATCGAGGCCGACAGCGAGCGCGCGCAGAAAGTGCGCGAGATCACCGACAAGCTGATCGCGCAGGCGGTGCGCTT
>DASQGB010000388.1:0-2088 GCA_035632815.1 Burkholderiales bacterium
CGGCGAGCTCGAGATTCGTGGGCGAGTGCTGCGCCCCGACCTCGTGCCGAACTACATCCAGCGCCTCAACCGGGAAAAGGTGTTCGCCGGGAGCAGCTTCGCGCGGTTCGAGATGAGCCGCCCCGAGGCTGAGCCGGCAGCCAAAGGCGGTAAGGATGCGCGAGCGCCGCGCTTTCTCGAGTTCAGCCTCGCCACCAAGGAAGCGGCCAAGAAGGCCGAGAGGGCGCAATGAAAGAGCAATGGCAGAAGCTCGCTGCCCGCTTCGACGCTCTCGCACAACGCGAGCGCATCCTGGGGTTCGTCGTGGCGCTCGTCGGCTTCGCTGTCCTGTTCCAGATGCTCGCGCTCGACCCGCTCGCGGCAAGGAAGAAACGCCTGACCCAGCAGCTCGCCGAGGCGCGCCAAGGCCTCGCCCTCGTGCAACAACAGCTCAAGGCTCAGCAGGGGCTCGCCGATCCAGGCGCAGCCAGGCGGTCTCACCGCGATGCCCTGCGCCAGCAGCTCGCCGATATCGACAAGGGCATGGGGGAGGCGCAGCGCGGGTTGGTGCCGCCCGAGCGCACGGCGAAGCTGCTCGAAGAGGTGCTCACCCGCAGCCGCGGGCTGCAGCTGGTTTCGCTGCGCACGCTGCCGGTGCAGCGCTTCGATGCCTTGGCGAGCGTCCCCGGGGCGCAGGTCAAGGGCTCGCCGGCCGCGCCGAAAGACCCCGAGCGCGTGCTCTACCAGCACGGCTTCGAGATCACCTTGCAAGGCTCGTATGCCGAGGTGCACGACTATCTGACGCGGGTCGAGCAGCTGCCGTGGCAGATGTTCTGGAGTCGCATCAGCGTGAATACCGAGCAATATCCCGGGTTGACGGTAACGCTTACGGTGCAGACCCTGAGCCTCAGCAAAGCCTGGCTCGTCGTATAAGGATTCTCCTGCTGGCGGCGACGCTATGCGCGTCGGCGCTGCAGGCGCGCGCGGAGCCGCGTCCGTTATGGGAGCTCGGCATGGGCGCCACCGGCTTCAGCCTGCCGGACTACCGCGGTGCCGATCAGAGCCGCAGCTATGTATTCCCATTGCCCTACCTCGTCTACCGGGGCGAAGTGTTTCGTATCGGACGCGAGGGCATACGCGGCGTCCTGCTCGAGTCCGAGCGCGCCGAGCTCGATATCAGCCTCTACGGCACGCCGCCGGTGAACAGCGACCGCAACCGCGCGCGGCAGGGCATGCAGGATCTCGATCCGACCTTCGAAGTCGGGCCGCGGCTCAATCTGACGCTCTGGCGAGAGCGGAAGAAGGACGCGCGCCTGGAGCTGCGATTTCCCCTGCGCGCGGTGTTTGCGACCGACCTCGCGTATGTCCGCCATGCCGGATACTTGTTCTATCCGCACGTCCAGCTCGACCTGCGACCGGCGTTTCTGGATGGCGAGTGGAACCTTGGCGTCCAGTCCGGCCCACTGTATTCCACGAGCAAGCACCATCAATATTTCTACGGAGTCGACCCGCGATTCGCGACAGGCACACGCCCAGCGTATGCGGCGCGCGGCGGTTACTCCGGCACGCTCGCGCTAGTGTCGATCTCGCGCCGTTTCCGCGGTTTCTGGGCGGGCGGCTTCGTGCGCTACGACTGGCTGCAGGGCGCAGCTTTCGAAGACAGCCCCCTCGTCAAGCGCAGGCACAGCGTCATGGCCGGCGTCGCGCTGGCGTGGATCCTCGCCCAATCGACCCGCACCGTGGAGAGCGACGACTAAAGATACACTCCATGCCATGGAACCCGATACCGCGAAAATCGAAGCCTTGGTCCATCAGCTGCTGATCGAGCTCGGCGAAGACCCCAACCGCGAAGGGCTGCAGAAAACCCCGCTGCGGGTGGCGAAGGCGCTCAGCTTTCTCACTCATGGCTACCGCACGGATCTCGCGCATGTGATCAACAACGCGCTTTTCACGCAGGACACCAGCAGCATGGTGATCGTCAAGGACATCGAGGTCTACAGCATGTGCGAGCACCACATGCTGCCCTTCTTCGGCCGCTGCCACATCGGCTACATCCCGAACGGCAAGGTGTTCGGCGTGAGCAAGCTGGCGCGGCTGGTGGACATGCAT
>DASQGB010000389.1:0-12522 GCA_035632815.1 Burkholderiales bacterium
CCGAGGAGCAGACCCCGGGGCGCGAGATCACGCGCGACATGGGCATGTCGCTGGTCGCGGCGATGGAAAAGGCATTGGCCACGGGCGACAAGGAAGCCGCGCAATGCGTCGCCTGCGAGTGCGTCACCGTCGCGGAGCTGAAGGACCATACAAACTGGGAGCTGATCGGCGAGGTGTCGAAGAAGATGTCGGGCGCCGAGGGCAAGGCGCTGAAGGAAGCGTACAAGGAAGTCGAGGACCAAGAGGACGAGCACTACTACCATTCCAAGGGCTGGCTACGCGAGCTGTCGCTGGAGGCGCTCGGCCTGAAGGCCGTGCTGCCGCCGCCCGAGGAGCGCAAGCACGTGAAGACCGCCATCGGTGCCGCGCGCGCCGAGCAGGAGCGCAAAAAGATGCGCTAGCCTCGGTCGCTGCAGTACAAAAAAGCCCGCTCGCGCGGGCTTTTTTATTTTATTGCCGCCTCCACCGCCCGCCGCGCCATGACGGTGATGAGGTGCGCTCGGTACTCCGGCGAGGCGTGCAGGTCGTTATTGAGGCCGTCGGGCTTGACCTTGATGTTGGCCACGGCCTCGGGAGAGAACTTCGCAGACAGCGCTTTTTCCATCTCGGCCTGGCGAAAGACGCTGGGGCCGGCGCCGGTGACACCGACGCGCGCTTTGTCGCCGAAATCGGCCACGAACACCCCGACCAGGGCAAATCGCGATGCCGGGTTCCTGAACTTCATGTACGCGGCGCGCTTCGGCACCGGGAAGGAAACCGAGGTGATGAGCTCGCCGGGCTCGAGCGCGGTCTCGTATAGCCCCTTGAAGTACTTGTCGGCCTCGATCTTGCGTTTGTTGGTGGTGACGGTCGCGCCCAGGCCGAGCACCGCGGCGGGATAGTCGGCGGCCGGGTCGTTGTTGGCAAGCGAGCCGCCGAGGGTGCCCATGTGGCGCACCTGGCGATCGCCGATCATGCCGACGAGCGCGGCGAGCGCGGGAATGGCCTTCTTCACCTCGGTCGAGCCGGCGACTTCCGCGTGGCGCGTCATGGCGCCGATCTCGACCGCGGCTGCGGAGACCTTGATTCCCGAGAGCTCTTTCAGCGAACCGAGGTCGATGAGGTCCGTAGGCGAGGACAGGCGCAGCTTCATCGCCTGCACCAGGCTCTGCCCGCCAGCGAGATATCTCCCTTCAGATTTTTTCGAAGCTAATGAAAGAGCATCCTGGGTGCTGGCCGGTCGATGGTATTCAAACGCGTGCATCGCTTTTCTCCTGACGAAGATATTTCCAGACCGTTTGCGCGGTGGCTGGCATCGGCACGTCCTTGACGCCGAGCGCGTCGGTGATCGCGTTCATCACCGCCGCCGGCGCGCCGATCGCGCCCGCCTCGCCGCAGCCCTTCACGCCGAGCGGGTTGTGCGTGCACGGCGTCTCGCGCGTGTCGAGCTTGAACATCGGCACGTCGCCGGCTCGCGGGATGCTGTAGTCCATGAAGGAGCCGGTGACGAGCTGCCCGGTCTCGTCGTAGCGGCAGCCTTCGGTGAGCGACTGGCCGATGCCCTGCGCGAGGCCGCCGTGCACCTGGCCTTCGACGATCATCGGGTTGATTATTTTTCCGAAGTCGTCGACCGCGGTGAAGGCGACGACCTGCGTCGTGCCGGTGTCGCGGTCGATCTCGACCTCGCAGACGTAGCTGCCCGCCGGGAAGGTGAAGTTCGCCGGGTCGTAGAAGGCGTTCTCGTTGAGCCCGGGCTCGAGCTTGTCGAGCGGATAGTTGTGCGGCACGTAGGCCGCGCACGCCACCTCGCCGAAGGTCTTCTTCCTGTCGGTGCCGGCAACCTTGAACGTGCCGCGGTCGTACTCGATGTCGGACTCGGCCGCTTCCAGCAGGTGCGCTGCGATCTTCCTGCCCTTGGCGACGATCTTGTCCAGCGCCTTGACGATTGCCGTGCCTCCGACGGCAATAGACCTTGAGCCGTAGGTGCCCATGCCGAACAGCACCTTGGAGGTGTCGCCATGCACGATCTCGACCTGCTCCATGGCGAGGCCCAGCCGGTCCGCGACCACCTGCGCGAAGCTGGTTTCGTGACCCTGGCCGTGCGAATGCGAGCCGGTGAACACGGTCACCGTGCCGGTGGGATGGACGCGGACCTCGCCCGCCTCGTACAGCCCGGCGCGCGCGCCGAGGCTGCCGGCGACATTCGACGGTGCGATGCCGCAGGCTTCGATGTAGCACGCGTAGCCCAAGCCACGCAGCTTTCCATTTTTCAAGGATTGTTGTTTTCTAGAGGCAAAACCAGAAACGTCGGCCATCTTCATTACGGCATCCAGCGTCGCTTCGTAGTTGCCCGTGTCGTAGCACAGCGCGACCGGCGTCTGGTACGGGAAGCTGCGGATGAAGTTGCGCCGGCGGATCTCGACCGGGTCGATCTTCATCTCGCGCGCTGCGGTCTCGACCAGCCGTTCGACCACATACGTCGCTTCAGGCCGCCCCGCGCCGCGGTAGGCGTCGACCGGCGCGGTGTTGGTGAACACCGCCGTCACCTCGCAGTGGATGACCGGCGTGGTGTACTGGCCGGCAAGCAGCGTGGCGTAGAGGATCGTGGGAATGCACGAGGCGAAGGTAGAGAGGTAAGCGCCGAGGTTCGCCGTGGTGCGCACTCGCATGGCGAGGAACTTGCCATCCTTGTCGAGCGCGAGCTCCGCGGTAGTGACGTGGTCGCGGCCGTGCGCGTCCGATAAGAAGGACTCGGTGCGCTCGGCGGTCCACTTCACGGGGCGCGCGAGCTGCCGCGCCGCCCAGGTGACGACTACGTCCTCGGGATACAGATAGATCTTCGAGCCGAAGCCGCCGCCGACGTCGGGCGCCACCACGCGCACCTTGCTCTCCGGGAGCCCGAGGACGAAGGCGGTCATCAGCAGCCGCTCGACGTGAGGATTCTGGCTCGCGACGTACAGCGTGTAGGCGTCGTCGGCGCGCGAGTAGGTCGCGTTCGCCGAGCGCGGCTCGATGGCGTTGGGCACCAGCCGGTTGTTGATCAAATCGAGCTTGGTGACGTGCGCGGCTTTCGCAAACGCTGCATCGACCGCCGGCTTGTCGCCGAGCGCCCAGACGTAGCAGATGTTGTTCGGCGCGATGTCGTGAATTGGTTTGCTGGTACTAGCTTTGACGGGGTTCACAACCGCGGGCAGCGCTTCGTAGTCCACTTCCACCAGTTCCGCCGCGTCGCGCGCCTGCTCGAGCGTCTCGGCGATGACCACCGCGACGCGCTCGCCGACGTGACGCACCTTGCCCTGCGCGAGCGAAGGATACGGCGGCTCCTTCATCGGCTGACCCTTGACGTCGGTGATTAGCCAGCCGCAGGGCAGTCCGCCCACCTTGGCGTTCGCCAGATCCGCGCCGGTGTAGACGGCGATGACGCCCTTCGCCTTCCTGGCGTTTTCAATATTTACTTTTCTCAGGAGAGCGTGGGCATGCGGCGAGCGAACAAACGCCGCGTAGGATTGGTTGGGGAGGGCTACGTCGTCGGTGTACTGGCCGGCGCCGGTGAGAAATCGGTAATCCTCTTTTCGCAGGACGCGGGCGCCGATCAGCGGGGCGTTCATGGCTTGCCGCCCATCGCGCGCGCGCCGGCCATGATGCTCTTCACGATGTTGTGATAGCCGGTGCAGCGGCACAGGTTGCCCTCGAGGCTCTCGCGCACCTCGTGCTCGCTCGGGGCGGGGTGGCTTCTGGCGAAATCGAGCGCGTTCATCACTATGCCCGGAGTGCAGAAGCCGCACTGCAGGCCGTGGTGCTCCTTGAAGGCGGCCTGCATCGGGTGCAGCGTGCCGTCGGGCTTCGCCACGCCCTCGATGGTGAGGATGTCCGCGCTTTCGGCCTGCATGGCGACGATCGAGCAGCTCTTGATCGCCCTGCCGTTCATGTGCACCGTGCACGCGCCGCACTGCGCGGTGTCGCAGCCGACGTGCGTGCCGGTCAGCCGCAGGTTCTCGCGGATGAAGGTGACCAGCAGGGTGCGCGCCTCGACTTCCGCGGATACCGGTTTCCCATTGACCTTCATGGATACCTTGACAGTCATGCGCTCCTCCTCGGGGAAAAATAAGGATAACATTTCCCTTATGGACAGCGTAGACATCGAAGTGCTGCGCACCGCCGAGTCGTGGCGCAGGAGCGGGCGCCGCGTGGCGCTGGGCACCATCGTCAAGACCTGGGGCTCGGCGCCGCGCCCGGTCGGCGCCATGGTGGCGATCCGCGACGACGGCCAGGTGGTGGGGTCGGTCTCCGGCGGTTGCGTGGAGGACGATCTGATAGAAAAAATAAAGTCCGGATCGATCGCGGCGCAGAAGCCCCAGCTTGTGACCTACGGCATCACCAACGAGGAGGCCACGCGCTGGGGCCTGCCCTGCGGCGGCACGCTGCAGCTCGTCATGGAACCTGTCTCCGACCACAGCCGCATCGTGGAATTACTGGATCGGGTGACAAAACAGCAACTGGTGAAGCGGCGCCTCGATATGGAAAGCGGAAGCGCATCGCTCGAGCCCGGGCGCTGGCAGGACGTGCTCGAGTTCGACGGCAAGCTCCTCAGCACGGTGCACGGGCCGCGCTGGCGCCTGGTGCTGATCGGCGCCGGGCAGCTCACGCGCTATCTCGCCGAGATGGCGCGCATGCTCGATTACCACGTGGTGGTCATCGACCCGCGCGAGGAATATGCCGCCGGCTGGGACCTCCCGGCGGTGAAGCTCGACCGCGGCATGCCCGACGACGTGGTGCGCAGCCTCACTCTCGACGGGCACAGCGCGCTGGTGGCGCTGACCCACGATCCCAAGCTCGATGATCTCGCGCTGATGGAGGCGCTCAAGTCCGCGGCGTTCTACGTCGGCGCCATCGGCTCGAAGAAGAACAACGACGCGCGCCGCGAGCGGCTGCGCGAGTTCGACGTCTCCGACGAGGAGATCGCGCGCCTGCGCGGCCCGGTCGGCCTGTACATCGGCTCGAAAACCCCGCCCGAGATCGCGGTGGCGATCCTCGCCGAGCTGACCGCGGTGCGCCACGGCGTCTCCGAGCCGAGCTGGGCGGCGAAGCCCGAGCGGCGCTTCGACCCCTCGGCCTGTGAAGTAAAGCAAGATTGAAAGTCGTCGGGCTGCTGCTCGCCGCCGGATCGGCGACGCGCTTCGGCTCCGACAAGCTGCGCCACGCGTTGCCTCACGGCGTCTCGATCGCCGTGCAGGCGGCGCGCCATCTGCGGCCGGAAGTTTCGCGCGTCATCGCGGTGGTGCGCCCTTCGATGGCCGAATTGTCGAAATCCCTTGAAGAGGAAGGCTGCGAAGTGGTGGTGTGCGAAAACGCCGACCAAGGCATGGGCGCCAGCCTCGCCTGTGCGGCGCGCGCCGCGGGCGAAGCCGACGCCTATCTGGTCGCGCTCGGCGACATGCCGTTCGTGCGGCGCAGTTCCATCGCCGCGGTGCGCGCGGCGCTCGAGGCCGGCGCACCCCTCGCGGCGCCTTATTTCCGCACCCGTCGCGGCCACCCGGTCGGGATAGCGGGGCGCTTTCGCGAGCAACTTCTCGCACTTCGCGGCGACGAGGGGGCAAAGCAGCTGCTCTCCAGGGAAACAGTCGTCAAGATTCCGGTAGGCGATCCGGGAGTCATCCGCGACATCGACACGCCGGGCGACCTGGCGCCGCCGCTGCGAATCTGACGTATGATCGGCGCGGGAGGGTACCTGCATCGGAGAAGCGAGCACGCGGCGCGCGGTCCTGTTCGCTGACGTATGCGACAGCACGGCGATCTATGAGGAAGTCGGGGACACCCAGGCGCTGGCGCTGATCAACGGGCTCTTCGCGCGCCTGGAAAAGAAGGTCAAGAGCTGCGGCGGCGCAGTGGTCAAGCGGCTGGGCGACGGGCTGGTCTGCCAGTTCCGCGATCCCAATGCGGCGTTCCGTTCCGCCTGCCAGATGCAGGCGACGGCGGTGAAGGGCGCCGCCAGCGCGCGGCGCAAGCTGTCGATCAAGATCGGCTACAACTTCGGTCCGGTGGTGCTCAAGGGCGGCGACGTGTTCGGCGACACGGTAAACGTGTGCGCGCGGCTGGTCGCGCTGGCCAATCCCGAGCAGGTCCTCACCACCCGGCAGACCGTCGAGGCGCTCAATTCGGGGCTGCGCGTGCGCTGCCGCGAGCTGTATCCGACGAAGGTGCGCGGGCGCGTCGGCGAGATCAGCGTGTGCGACGTGCTGTGGCGGACCGATCCCGACGTCACCGAAACCGGTCTGGCGGCGGAGATGCCGGGGCGCACCGGCCAATGGATCCTGACCCTCAGCTACGGCGGCGAGACCTTTACCGTCGCAGACGGCGCGCGCCTGGGCCGCGACAAGACGAACGAGGTGGTTGTGGCGAGCACGCTCGCTTCGCGCGTGCATGCGCGCATCTTGGTGCGCGACGGAAACTACTTCATCGTCGACCAGTCGTCGAACGGCACCTACCTCCTCATCGATGGCAATACCCGCGAGGTGAGGCTGCGGCGCGAGGAAGCGGTGATGGGCGAGCGCGGCTGGATCGGCCTGGGTAAGCCTGCCTCGAGCCATGGCGCGCACGTGCTGCGCTACCGCCTGAAGCAGCCCCCGACTGACGCCCCGCGTCAGCGCACGGTCACCGGGTAGGCGACGCTCTCTGCAGGCCGGGCCTCGTAGTCGCGCGCCCGGCGATACTCGAAGCGCAACGTCTGCTCGCCGTCGCGCACCGGCGTGAAGGTCCATAGCTCGACGCCCGCCGCGGCGGCGGGCGGCCCCTCGGGCTTGATGGCGGCGCCCAGCGGCTCGTACAGCCGCCACTCGTAACCCGTGTCCGGTTTCGTCGGCAGGCGCACCACCAGCCGCTGGCCGTGCGCGAGCACGATGGGCTCGCTCGGTCGGTCCGCAGTTACCGTCTTCGGCCGGAACGGGTCGCGCATCCCGGCGCAACCCCCGACCAGCAAAGAGACGATCACCAGCGTTGCTATACGCATAGCGTGCAGCATAGCCTGCCCCCCCAATATGTAGTAGCAGCGGTTAGCGCCGGGTAGAATCGGGGCCCTTTCCACGGTACCGCAATGCTCGCGCCCAATCTGCTCGCCCAGCAGGATCCGGAGATCTGGAACGCCATCCGCCAGGAGAACCAGCGCCAGGAAGAGCATGTCGAGCTGATCGCCTCGGAGAACTATGCCAGCCTGGCGGTGCTGGCGGCGCAGGGCTCGGCGCTCACCAACAAGTACGCCGAGGGCTACCCGGGCAAGCGCTACTACGGCGGCTGCGCCTTCGTCGACGTCGCCGAGCACCTCGCGATCGAGCGCGCGAAGCGCCTGTTCGGCGCCGAGTACGCGAACGTGCAGCCGCACTCAGGCTCGCAGGCGAACCAGGCCGTGTATCTCGCCTTCCTCAAGCCCGGCGACACGATCCTCGGCATGTCGCTCGCCCACGGCGGGCACTTGTCGCACGGCGCGGCGGTCAACTCGAGCGGCAAGCTCTACCACGCAGTGTCCTACGGGCTCGACGCCGACGAGGTGCTCGACTACGCGGAAGCCGAGAAGATCGCCCTCGAGCACAACCCGCGCGTGATCGTTGCCGGCGCCTCGGCGTATTCGCTGGCCATCGACTGGCAGCGGCTGCGGCATATCGCCGACGAGTGCGATGCCCTGCTGATGGCGGACATCGCGCACTACGCGGGCCTGATCGCGGCCGGGCTGTATCCGAGCCCGGTCGGCATCGCCGACGTCGTGACCACCACCACGCACAAGACGCTGCGCGGCCCGCGCGGCGGCATGATCCTCGCCGGCGCCGAGCACGAGCGCGTGCTCAACTCGGCCATCTTCCCAGGCATCCAGGGCGGACCGCTGATGCACGTCATTGCCGCCAAGGCAGTGGCGCTCGGCGAAGCGCTCGAGCCCCGGTTCCGCGACTACCAGGCGCAGGTCCTGAAGAACGCGAAGGTGATGGCCGAGACGCTGGGCAGGCGCGGCTTGCGCATCGTTTCGGGCCGCACCGAGAGCCATCTGTTCCTCGTCGACCTGCGCGCCAAGCACATCACCGGCAAGGACGCCGAGGATGCGCTCGGGCGCGCGCACATCACGCTCAACAAGAACGCCATCCCGAACGACCCGCAGAAGCCTACCGTGACCTCGGGCATCCGCATAGGCACGCCGGCGATCACCACCCGCGGCTTCAGGGAAATCGAAGCGGAGCGCCTCTCTGAGCTCATCGCCGATGTCCTCGACGACCCGGCGAGCGAGACTACCTCGCAGCGCGTGGCGCGCGAGGTGAAGGCGCTCTGCGCGCGCCTCCCGGTCTACCCATGAAGTGCCCCTTCTGCGGCTCGCAGGACACCCAGGTGGTCGACACCCGGGCGAACCTCGAGGCCAACACCACGCGGCGCCGCAGAAAGTGCCTGAGCTGCCAGAAACGCTTCACCACCTACGAGCGCGTCGACCTCAAGATGCCGCGGCTGGTGAAGAAGGACGGCAGCCGGACCGACTTCGACCGCGACAAGGTGCTCGGCAGCATGATGCTCGCGCTGCGCAAGCGCCCGGTGGCGACCGACGAGGTCGAGGGCGCGGTCGACCGCGTGATCGAGCGCCTGCGCTCCCTCGGCGAGCGCGAAGTGCCGACCAACCGCATCGGCGACTTCGTCATGCGCGAGCTCGCCAAGCTCGACAAGATCGCCTACATCCGCTTCGCCTCGGTGTACCGCAGCTTCGAGACGCCGGATGATTTCCGCGAAGCCGTGCAGGAAGTGAAGGCGGTCCGCAAACGGCGCAAGTGACGCCGCAGCTTACGAGCTTCAGCGCGTTCGACCACGCCATGATGCGGCGTGCGCTCGAGCTTGCCGAGAACGGCCTGTACACGACCACGCCCAATCCAAGGGTTGGTTGTTTAATTTGTAAAGAAGAGAAGATCGTCGGGGAAGGTTGGCACGAGAAGGCGGGCGGTCCGCACGCGGAAGTCATTGCCATCGAGAAATCGGGCCAGGATGCAGCGGGCGCGACCTTGTACGTGAACCTCGAGCCCTGCAACCATCAGGGCCGCACACCGCCCTGCGTCGAGCTGATCGTGAAGTCGAAGGTCAGGCGCGTGGTGGCGGCGATGCGCGACCCCAACCCCGAGGCCGCGGGCGGCGGCGAGGCGCTCGCCGCTGCGGGAATCCGCTTCGAGCACGGGCTGATGGAGGCCCCGGCGCGCGAGCTCAATATCGGCTTCGTCTCGCGCCTCACCCGCCGCCGTCCCTGGGTGCGCCTCAAGGTCGCGGCCACGCTGGACGGCCGCAGCGCGCTAGCCGACGGGGCGTCGCAGTGGATCACCGGCCCCGAGGCACGCGCCGACGGCCACCGCTGGCGCGCGCGCGCCTGTGCCGTGCTGACGGGCATCGGCACCGTGATCGCGGACGATCCGCAGCTCACCGTGCGCGAGGTGACGACGCCGCGCCAGCCGCTGCGCGTGATCGTCGACAGCCGCCTCGAGACGCCGCCGCAGGCGCGGATACTTCAAGGCGAGAAGGTCCTGATCTTTTCGGGAAGACCAGGGACGCTGCCTAACGCCGAGGTGCTCGCTCTTCCGAATGCAGATAGAAAGGTCGACTTGCCGCGCATGCTGGAAGAGCTGGCGCGCCGCGGCGTCAACGAGCTGCATGTCGAGGCGGGTTTCAGGCTCAACGGCTCCCTCGTGCGCGAGGGCTGCGTCGACGAGTTCCTGCTCTACCTCAACCCGAGCTTCGCCGGCGACGGCGCGCAGGGCATGCTCGAGCTGCCGGCACTGACTTCCCTGGAAGACAGAATTAGACTAAGAATCCGGTCGCTGGACCGTCTCGGCGACGACCTGCGCCTCGTCGCGCGCCCCGCATAGCGCGGCGACCAGGATCTCGATCGCGACGCGGCTCGCGCGGCCGTCGGGGTCGAGCCGCGGGCAGTACTCCACCAGCTCCACTGCCGCAAGGTTCGGCCGACCGCCGACGCGCCGCAAGGCGCGCGCCAGCTCCTCGCCGGAGACGCCGCCCGGCGCCGGCGTGCCGACGCCGGGCGCCTCCTCGGGCGTTACGACGTCGAGATCGACACTGATGCCGAAGGCGGCGGTACCGGCGTTGGTGATGGCGAGGGCCTCGTCGAGCACCGCGCCGATGCCACGCGAGCGGATCTCATCCATGTAGATGACCCTTACGCCGAGTCGATCGAGTCGCTCCTTCTCTTCCGGTTCGAAGCTGCGCACGCCGACCAGCGCGACATGGCGCGGATCGATGACGCCCGCGGAAAGCCCGTACAGCGGGTCGTCGTCCTGCCCGAGCAGCCACGCGAGCGGCATGCCGTGCAAGCGTCCGCTGTGGCTGGTGCCCGGCGTGTGCGCGTCCATGTGCGCGTCGATCCAGATCAGTCCGAGCGAGCCGCCGCCGCTACCGTGGAGGCTGCGGGCCACGCCGGTCCACGTGCCGCCGGCGCAGCTATGGTCGCCGCCCAGCACGCAGGGCAGCCTACCGTGGCGCAGGGCATCGGCGACGGCAGAGGCCAGCAGTCCACACAGCTTGCTGACCGCGTACTGCTTGCGCCGCTCTGTCGGCGAAGGCCGCAGCATGGGTCCGGCGACGGCGGTAACGCCGCAGCGATTCAACCGCTCGGTGAGGAGCGGCGCGAGCACTGCCGGGGCCTCGGCGCAGTTGGGATTTGCCCCGCCAAGGCCCCAGGCCGCGCCGATCAGCTCGATTTGTCGCTGCATCATTACACTCGAATCATGAGTCTGCTACCGCCGCGCCCGAACGGGTCTTCATGTTGCTCTGTCAAACTTTCAGGTCGGTACGGGTCAAGGAGACTTGGATGGCGGCAGCAGCCAAATGGCAGGGCTGGACGAGCTTCACGCTCGGCCTGTGGCTTGCCGTGTCGCCCTGGCTGGTGGGCTATGCGGACCACGAGGCGGCCACGGCGAACGCGGCCTTCGTCGGCTTGGCGCTCGCGCTTGCTTCCCACTTCGAAGCCACCTTCGACCAGGCCGCCACCGAGTGGCTGCTCCTCGCGGTCGGGCTGTGGCTGGTGATGGCGCCGTTCGTGCTCGGCTTCAGGGTGCATGCCGTGGCCAGCGCCAACAGTATCTGCGTCGGCGCTCTGGTCGCCGTGCTCGCCTTCTCGGCGCTGCAGCTCGACAAAGAAATCGGCAAGTGGTGGCATAAGCACGTCGCTGGCCAGTAGCCTTTAGACAATCCGTTTGCGGTACCCTCCCCGCCATGTTCACGGGCATCGTGCAGGCGGTGGGGAGAATCGTGCGCCTAAGCCCGCTCGAGGTCGAGTGCGCCTCGCTAGGCCTGTCGGACATGCGCGTAGGCGACTCGATCTGCGTCCAGGGGGTGTGCCTCACCGTAACCGCGATGACCCCCCGGGGATTTACGGCAGACGTGTCGGAGGAAACCCTACGCGTAACCGCGGGGCTGGACCGGCCCGGCGAGGTCAACCTGGAGAAGTCCCTCGCCCTGGGCGACGGGATCGGCGGGCATCTCGTCACCGGCCACGTGGACGCCGTAGGCGAGGTGCTGCGAATCGCCGGCGGCCTGCTGCGCATCCGGGTTCCGCCCGAGCTCGCCCGATTCGTCGCCCGCAAGGGCTCGATCTGCGTCGACGGGGTCAGTCTCACCGTGAACCAGGTCGACGGCGATTCCTTCGAGACCAACCTGATCCCGCATACGCTAAAAGTCACCACCCTGTCGCGCCTCGCGGTCGGCGCGAGGGTCAACCTCGAAGTCGACTTGCTGGCGCGTTATGTCGAACGGCTTCTCAGTGAGTCCCGGTAGGTTCCAGAAGTGCCGACAGGTTCGCGTTCTCCCTCTAAAAATAACAGAGTCCCCTAAAGTCCCCTTGAACCCCGGCTAGATTGATGGTCGTGGGCGGTATCGGCGCGATGCGCCAGCCAATACCGACAAGCCGGGAGGCACGATGGCGACGAAGCGCGGGCTCGAGAAACTGTCCGCCACGGCGGTTCAGAAGGCGAAGGGACCAGGTGCTGAACCAGGGCGTCCGTGCACTTGGTGCAGATGGGTTACATCCGGCGGTATCGTGACTGGAGCATCGCGAACAGGCCGAAGGCCACGAATCCAAGCGCCACCGCCGTGAGCAGAAACCTCCCGAACGGCTGCGCCAGGATCGTCTGCAGCGCGCCGTCCAGCCCCTGCGCGTTCTGCCGCTCGAAGGTCAGCGCCGCATAGCTGAGCAGGCCCCCCACCACGCCCAGGGCCACCCCCTTGGTGATGTATCCGACTTCGCCCAATCGCGCCACGCCCTCCCGGGCAACTGGGGACATCGACGAAGTGTCAATCTCCTCAACGAAGGATTTCTTCACGCCCTTGACCACCCCGGCCACGCCGACGCCGATGATGATCAGCCCCGTGACCACGACGATCACCTGCCCGGCGGGCCACGCCAGCACCCCTGAGGTGGCTTGCTTCTGGGACTGCGAACTCGACGATCCCGAGCCGAGCGCGACCAAAGCGGCGCTGACCCCCAGCACAGCGTAGATTACGGCCTTGGCCCCGCTGGTGGCC
>DASQGB010000390.1:0-7109 GCA_035632815.1 Burkholderiales bacterium
GCCGCCGGCGGTGCGCGGATCGAACCAGTTCCAGCAGCGCTCGGAGTTCGCAAGCCGGTTCTGGCGCGGCAGCAGCACGAGAAAGCCCCGCTCGTCTGCGAAGCTGGCGATGCGGCTGCCCGCCGCGAACGCTTCAGGATCCTGGCGGCAGCCGTGGATCCACACGACGAGCGGGACGCGCCGCGTCGCGTCGTAGCCGCGCGGCACGTAAAGCATGTAGTCGCGCCATGGCGGAGCGGGAGAGACGCTGATGAAGCCGTGGAAGCTCGATTTCTGACCTACGGAGAAGCGCCCAGGCGCGGGCGGCGCCCGCCGCCTGACCAGCCGCTGCAGGAACCCGACGGTAGTGCGCCAGAGCTGCAGCAATTACCGCAGCGCCTCGAGCAGCGGGGGAAAGAGCTTGGGCGTCGCCGCGCAGATGTCGCCCGATTCCATGAAGCCCTGCTCGCCGCCGAGGTCGCCCACCAGACCGCCGGCTTCCTGGATCAGCAGCGCGCCGGCGGCCATGTCCCACTGCGAAAGGCCGAGCTCCCAGAATGCGTCCAGCCGGCCGCAGGCGACGTAGGCGAGATCGAGCGCGGCCGCGCCCGCGCGCCGCACGCCGGCGCTGTGCGCCATCAGGTCCCTCAACTGCTTCATGTAGAGATCGACGCGCCCCATCTCCCGGAAGGGAAAGCCGGTGCCCACCAGCGCGTCGGCGAGCTTGGCGCACTTGGAGACGCGGATGCGCCGGTCGTTGAGGTACGCGCCGCGGCCCTTGGAAGCGGTGAACAGCTCGTTCCTGCTCGGGTCGTACACTACCGCGTGCGTCAGCGCGCCGCGGTGCTGCACGCCGATCGACACGCAATACTGCGGAAAACCGTGGATGAAATTGGTGGTGCCATCGAGCGGGTCGATGATCCAGGTGTAGTCGGCCTGGCCGGCGCTCGCGCCCGATTCCTCGGCGAGGAAGCCGTGGTCCGGATACGCCTTGCGCACCGTCTCGATGATCGCCTGCTCGGCGCCATCGTCGACCTGCGTCACGAAGTCGTTGACGCGCTTCGATCGCACGTTGATCTCGCCGCCGGCGAGCGACGCGCGGTTGATGACCGAGCCGGCGCGGCGCGCGGCGCGCACCGCGATGTTGAGCATGGGATGCATTGGGGGCCGCGTATTCTAGACTGTCGCCCATGAGTCGAATCCGCATCGTCCTGTGCAGGCCCAGCCATCCGGGCAACATCGGCGCCGCGGCGCGCGCCATGAAGACGATGGGATTGTCGGACCTGCGCCTGGTCGCGCCGCAGCGCTTCCCCGCGCCCGAGGCCGAATGGATGGCCACCAATGCAGTTGACGTGCTTGGGAAGGCGAAGGTGCTTTCCACCCTGGAAGAAGCAATCAAAGACTGCGTCGCCGCGTTCGCGCTGTCGGCGCGGCCGCGCGAATGGTCGCCGCAGGTGCTCGATGTCCGCACGGCCGCCATGCGAGCGGTGGAAATGGATGGCGAGGTGGCGTTTGTGTTCGGAAACGAAGCCGCAGGCCTGACCAACGAAGAAATGTTCGCCTGCCAGTATCTGGTCCATATTCCCGCGAGCCGCGCCTTCAGCTCTCTCAATCTCGCCCAGGCGGTGCAGGTGGTGGCGTACGAGCTGCACAGCGCGGTCGACGCTGCGCTGCCGTTCTCGCGGGTCGAGAAGCGCGCGACGGTGCAAGACATCGAAGGCCTGTATGCGCACCTCGAGGAGGCGGCGATGACCAGCGGTTTCTACGCCCCCAGCTCGGGATCGCGGTTGCCTGAACGACTGCGCAGATTGTTCTCGCGCGTGCCGGCGCTCGAGCGCGAGGAAGTCAACATCCTGCGCGGCTTGCTCAAGGCACTGCTGGCGAAATGGAATAGTTGATCAAATTAGTCGGACACCCGTAGAATCCTTTCATGTTCAAGAAACTGCGTGACGACATCGCCTGCATACTCGAGCGCGACCCGGCGGCGCGCACGGCGTGGGAAGTCCTCACCTGCTATCCCGGCCTGCACGCGCTCTACGTTCACAAGCTCGCGCATTGGCTCTGGATGCACGAGCTGCGCTGGCTTGGCCGCTTCACATCGCACTTCGGCCGCTGGCTCACCGGCATCGAGATCCATCCCGGCGCGAAGATCGGCTGCTGCGTGTTCATCGATCACGGCATGGGGGTGGTGATCGGCGAGACCGCCGAGATCGGCGACGGCTGCACGATCTACCAGGGCGTAACGCTGGGCGGGACCATGCTTTACCGCGGCGAGAAGCGCCATCCGACCCTCGGCGAGGGGGTGGTGGTGGGCGCAGGCGCCAAGGTGCTCGGCGGCTTCAAGGTCGGCGACGGCGCGCGCATCGGCTCGAATGCCGTCGTGGTGAAGGACGTTCCGGCCGGAGCGACGGTGGTCGGCATTCCGGGCCGCGTGGTGGAAGACAAGGGGTCTGAAAAAGCCGAGCGTTTCGCCGCTTACGCAGTGGTCCATGAGCACGACGATCCGTACGCCAAAGCGATCCAGCAGCTGGTCGCGCACTCGCAGGATCTCGAGCGCGCGCTCGCGGCGCTGACCGAGAAGCTTTCCAAGCTGGAGCGCGACGCCGAGGCTGACCGGCGCGATCCCCTGCGCGCTGTCAAGTAGCTGTTTCCAAATAAGAGTTTGGTTGACAAAATTGGTCGGAATTGGCGTATACTTGACTACATTAATCGGGTATTAGAGGAATCAAAATGAGACTGACCACCAAAGGCAGATTTGCGGTGACCGCGATGGTCGATCTGGGGATGCGCCAGAACCGCGGTCCGGTGACGCTCGCCGCGATCAGCGACAGGCAGCACATTTCGCTTTCCTACCTGGAGCAGCTGTTCGGCAAGCTGCGCCGCTCCGGGCTGGTGTCCAGCGTGCGCGGCCCCGGCGGCGGCTACAACCTCGCCCAGCCTGCGCAGGCCATCACCGTCGCGGACATCGTCACCGCGGTCGACGAGCCGCTCGACGCGACCCAGTGCGCCGGCAAGGAAAACTGCCACGACGACAAGCGCTGCATGACCCACGACCTGTGGGCCACGCTGAACGAGAAGATGCACGCCTACCTGTCCTCGGTCACGCTGGCCGACCTGGTCGCTCACCAGAGCGGCAAGCCGGTGGCGGTGATCAAGGATTTCAGGCCCACGGAGAAAGTTGCCGCATGAGGCTGCCGATCTACCTGGATTACTCGGCGACGACGCCGGTCGATCCGCGCGTCGCGCAGAAGATGATCCCGTACCTGACCGAGCACTTCGGCAACCCGGCGAGCCGCTCGCACGCGTTCGGCTGGAAGGCCGAGGAGGCGGTGGAGGAGGCGCGCGCCCACGTCGCCGCGCTGATCAACGCCGACCCGAAGGACATCGTGTGGACTTCCGGCGCCACCGAGGGCAACAACCTGGCGATCAAGGGCGCGGCCAACTTCTACAAGACCAAGGGAAAGCACCTGATCACGCAGAAGACCGAGCACAAGGCGGTGCTCGACACCTTCCGCGAGCTCGAGCGCCAGGGCTTCGAGGCGACCTACCTCGAGGTCGAGGACAACGGCATCGTCAGCCTGGAGAAATTCAAGGCGGCGATCCGGCCCGACACCATCCTCGCGTCGATCATGATGGTGAACAACGAGATCGGCGTCATCCACCCGGTGTGGGAGATGGCCGAGATCTGCCGCTCCAAGGGCATCATTTTCCATTGCGACGCGGTGCAGGGAGCCGGCCGGGTCGAGATCGACCTGCAGAAGCTGAAGGTCGACCTCCTGACCATCACCGCGCACAAGATCTACGGGCCGAAGGGCATCGGCGCGCTCTACGTGCGGCGCAAGCCGCGCGTGCGCATCGAGGCGCAGATTCACGGCGGCGGCCACGAGCGCGGCTTCCGCTCGGGCACGCTGGCGACGCACCAGATCGCCGGCTTCGGCGAGGCCGCCAGGCTCGCGAAGGAAGAGATGGCCGCCGACAACAAGCGCATCGGTGCGCTGCGCGACCGGCTCCTGGCGAGGATCAAGGACATCGAAGAGGTCTACGTCAACGGCGATCTCGAGCGGCGCATCCCGCACAACCTCAACGTCAGCTTCAACTACGTCGAGGGCGAGTCGCTGATCATGGCGGTCAAGGACATCGCGGTGTCTTCCGGCTCGGCTTGCACTTCGGCCTCGCTCGAGCCGTCGTATGTCCTGCGGGCGCTCGGCAGGTCGGACGAGCTGGCGCACAGCTCGGTGCGCCTGACCCTCGGGCGCTTCACGACCGAGGAAGAGGTCGATTTCGCGGCGGACCTGCTCCGCCGCAAGGTGGCGAAGCTGAGGGACCTCTCGCCGCTGTGGGAAATGTACAAAGAGGGAGTTGATTTAAACTCGGTGCAGTGGGCCGCACATTAACGTCTAGGAAAAGCACATGGCATACAGCGACAAAGTAATCGATCATTACGAAAATCCGCGCAACGTCGGCTCGTTCGACAAGGGCGACGAGGCGGTCGGCACCGGCATGGTCGGCGCCCCCGCCTGCGGCGACGTCATGAAGCTGCAGATCCGCGTCGGCCCGGATGGCCGCATCGAGGACGCGCGCTTCAAGACCTACGGCTGCGGCTCGGCGATCGCCTCGAGCTCGCTCGTCACCGAGTGGGTCAAGGGCAGGACGCTGGACGAAGCGACGACGATCAGGAACACCCAGATCGCGCAGGAGCTGTCGCTGCCGCCGGTGAAGATCCACTGCTCGATCCTCGCCGAGGACGCGATCAAGGCGGCGGTCGCCGACTACCGCAAGAAGCACGGCGCGGCCGAGCGGGAAGACCAAAAGAAAGTGGCTTGATGGCGATTACGCTCACCGAGAAGGCGGCCAATCACGTGCAATCCTTCCTCGCCAGGCGCGGCAAGGGGGTCGGGTTGCGCGTGGGCGTGCGCACCTCGGGCTGCTCGGGCCTCGCGTACAAGCTCGAGTTCGCCGACGCCGCACAGCCCGAGGACCTGCAGTTCGAGAGCCACGGCGTCAAGGTGCTGGTCGACCCGAAAAGCCTGCAGTACATCGACGGCACCGAGCTCGACTACAGCCGCGAAGGCCTCAACGAGGGCTTCAAGTTCCGCAACCCGAACGTCAAGGACGAGTGCGGCTGCGGGGAGAGCTTCAACACCGCCTAGGCTGGACGACGCAGAACCACTTTGAACTGTTCGGCCTGGCCCCGGCGTTCGCGCTCGAGGCAGCGGCGCTCGAACGCTCCTACCGCGAAATCCAGTCGCGCGTGCACCCCGACCGCTTCGCGCACGCCGGCGACGCCGAGCGGCGAGCCTCGCTGCAGTGGACCACGCGCGTCAACGAGGCCTACCGCACCCTGAAGGACCCGGTGCAGAGGGCCAGGCACGTTCTCGAACTGCAGGGAGTCGATGTCGCCTTCGAGACCGACACTGCGATGCCGGCAGACTTCCTGATGCAGCAGATGGAGCTGCGCGAAGCGCTCGAGGAAGCGGTGGCGGCCAAGGATGCCGCCTCGCTGAATGCATTGCGTAAGAATCTTTCCGGGGAAACGAAAATACTTGAAGGCCAGATCGGCGAGCACATCGATGCCAGGAAAGACTACCCGGGCGCGGCGCAGCTGGTGAGGAAGCTGATGTTCCTCGACAAGCTCGGCGAGGAGATCGACCTCGCGTACGAGGCGCTCGAGTAATGGCTCTCCTGCAGATTTCCGAGCCGGGCCAGTCGCCAGCGCCGCACGAGCAGCGCCTCGCGGTGGGCATCGACCTGGGAACCACCAATTCGCTGGTCGCCACCGTGCGCAGCGGCGCCGCCACGGTGCTGCCCGATTCGCTCGGCCGGCCGCTGCTGCCGTCGATCGTGCGCTACCTGCCCAAGGGCGCGGTCGAGGTCGGCTATGCCGCGCAGGCGCGCCAGTCCGAGGATCCGAAAAACACCATCGTCTCGGTGAAGCGCTTCATGGGGCGCAGCGTGAAGGACGTCGCGCACCTCGAAGCCGCGCCTTACGACTTCGTCGACGCCCCCGGCATGCTGCAGCTGCGCACGGCGGCGGGCGTGAAGAGCCCGGTGGAAGTGTCCGCAGAGATCCTCAGGATTCTAAGATTGAGAGCAGAACAATCGCTGGGAGGGCAGCTTTCCGGCGCGATCATTACCGTCCCGGCGTACTTCGACGACGCACAGCGCCAGGCGACCAAGGACGCGGGGCGCCTCGCGGGCCTGAACGTGCTGCGGCTGCTCAACGAGCCGACCGCGGCAGCCATCGCCTACGGCCTCGACAATGCCGCCGAGGGGGTCTACGCGGTCTGCGACCTGGGCGGCGGCACCTTCGATCTATCCATTCTTAAGCTGTCGCGCGGCGTGTTCGAGGTGGTGGCAACCAGCGGCGACTCGATGCTCGGCGGCGACGACTTCGACCAGCGCCTGTTCTGCTGGATCGTGGAGCAGGCAAAGCTCGCGCCGCTGTCGCCGAAGGACATGCGCCTCCTGCTGGTGCGCTCGCGCGAGGCGAAGGAATATCTCACCTATCACGGCGAAGCACACATCACGGCGAAGCTGACCTCGGGCGAGCTCGTAGACCTGAGCATCGACAGCGAGACCTTCTGCCGCATCACCCAGACCCTGGTGCAGAAGACGCTCGGGCCGATGCGCAAGGCGCTGCGCGACGCGGACCTCTCGCTCGAGGAGGTCAAGGGCGTGGTGATGGTCGGCGGAGCGACGCGCATGCCGCAGATCCAGCGCAGCGTGGGCGAGTTCTTCCAGCGCGATCCGCTGAACAACCTCGACCCCGACAAGGTGGTCGCGCTCGGCGCTGCCATGCAGGCGAACGTGCTCGCCGGCAACAAGCCGCAGGGCGAGGACTGGCTGCTGCTCGACGTGATCCCGCTGTCGCTCGGCATCGAGACCATGGGCGGCCTGGTGGAGAAGATCCTGCCGCGCAACACCACCATTCCGGCGGCGCGCGCCCAGGAGTTCACCACCTTCAAGGACGGCCAGAGCGGGATGAGCTTCCATGTGGTGCAGGGCGAGCGCGAGCTGGTGGCGGACTGCCGCTCGCTCGCGCGCTTCGAGCTGAAGGGCATCCCGCCGATGGCCGCGGGCGCGGCGCGCATCCGCGTTTCCTTCCAGGTCGACGCCGACGGCCTGCTGTC